>NZ_JAWOTP010000032.1:0-30649 GCF_033338935.1 Vibrio sp. Vb0598
AGGTTCTTATTTTTAAAGAGCTTTTCTAACATTTTCAGCAACTTAGTTGCTCGTCGTTAGGGGTGCGTATCTTACTTCACACCGTGAGAGAGTCAAGCGTTTTTTTCAAATTCTTTTTTCTCTCTTCCCAACTCGCTGTGTGACTTTCGTCTCACTCCGTGTCGGTGGATGCGCAGTATAGGGGGTTGAGAAATTAGCACAAGCGTTTTTTGCAAAAAAACTTTCAACCGAACAAATAACAAGCATTCTGCATAGATACTCAACGATCTTGTCTAATATTTCGGGTTGCAGAGGATCTTTTCATGATGAAACACCTGACTTCTGCATTAAAAGATCGCCGATTTCTTTGTGATTTTGATTGCTGATCTTATCTCTCTTGGTTCTTTTTTCTCTTTCTATCTATATAAAGACGAAAAAAAGAGCAGAACGATGACGAACTGCTCTTTTGGTCTTTGCTTTTTATTTGGGGTACTTCAGGTGAAGTCTTGGAAAAGTGTTTCTTCTATATATAGAAGAAAAGATCAGAGCATCCTTGCCCTTCTCTTTACGACAGATTAGTTAGGGGTATATCTAAATGTCGTTATTGTTCGATGACGCATTGAGCTCGTAAGAGTGGAGCATGCTTGCATTCCCAATGACGTCATCTTCGAGAGGAACTTAGTTCTTCAATACTTTTACGGTGTAGCTACCATCTTTTTGTTGGTATAAACCGTGGATGTCGGTTTCGAAACCTGGGTAATGCGCACCGATCTCACAAAGCATCTCTAGGAAGTCCAGCACAGGGCGAGACTCTTGAGTCACCATTTCACCAGGAAGTACTAGTGGCACACCTGGAGGGTAAGGAAGGATCATGTTCGCACTTACGCGGCCAACCATTTCTTCCAGTTTGATTTCTTCGATGTTGCCACGAAGCTCTTCTTGCCATGCTGCGTGTGGTGTTACTTTCATTTCTGGAAGTACATCGAACGCTTTGTACATTAGCTCAGGTAGGTTGTATTTCTTAGTTAGGTCATGAATCGCTTGTGCTAGTTCTTGAACACGCATGCCTTCATAGAAGCTTGGGTCTTCGTTGTATAGCGAAGGTAGGAAGCTCTTGATGGTTAGGTTCAAGTCGTAGCCACGTTTAAATTCAGTTAGGCCGCGTAGCAATTGCATTGCTTTTGATTTGTCGATACCGATTGAGAATAGGAACAACAAGTTGTATGGACCTGTTTTCTCTACCACGATGCCGCGCTCGTCTAGGAATTTAGCCACCAGCGAAGCAGGAATACCTGATTCTTCTAGTTCGCCTTCTTTATTCATCCCAGGAGTCAGTAGCGTTACTTTGATTGGATCAAGATACATGTGGTTGTCATCCATGTTCTTGAAGCCGTGCCATGTATCGCTAGGGTCTAGTTTCCAACATTCTGTGGTATCGATGTTTTCTGGTTGCCATACATCGAAGAACCAGCTGTCGCTTTCTGCTTCTAGACGTTTGATCTCTTTACGGAAGCGGATTGCGCGATCGATAGAGTCTTGCATCAACTTCTTACCAGTGTTGCCGCGCATCATTGCCGCTGCAGTTTCAGTAGAAGCAACAATGCCGTACTGAGGTGAAGTTGAAGTGTGCATCATGAATGCTTCGTTGAAAGATTCTTTATCAAAGTCGCCTTTCACGTGAATCATTGAAGCTTGTGAGAATGCCGCCAACAGTTTGTGTGTTGATTGTGTTTCGTAGAACACTTTGCCTGGCATCGCTTCACCACTCATACCACATTTACCTTCGTAAATTGGGTTGAAGTTAGTGTAAGGCACCCAAGCACTGTCGAAGTGGATGTGTTTACAATCTAGCGACTCTTTGATGAATTGTGTGTTGTACAACAGACCATCGTAAGTTGAGTTAGTCACTACTGCGTAAGTTGGTGCTGTTGCACCTGGTGTTTTCGCCACTTTCTCTGCAATGACATCACGGCTGAATTCGCTTTGTGGAATACCACCAAGGATGCCGTATGCGTTACGAGTTGGGCGGAAGTAGATTGGTGTCACGTCGCTCATCATCATTAGGTGAGTCAGAGATTTGTGACAGTTACGGTCAATCAGTACTGTGCTGCCCGCAGGTGCAGAGTACATACCAACGATTTTGTTCGATGTAGACGTACCGTTCGTTACGATGTAAGAGCTGTCTGCATTGAATGTACGTGCAATGTATTCTTCTGCATCTTTATGTGGACCTGAGTGGTCTAGTAGAGAACCTAGCTCAGGCATTGAGATTGATACGTCCGCTTTGAATGTGTTTGGACCGTAAAAATCGTAGAAGATGCTACCGGCAGGGCTTTTCTGGAATGCAGTGCCGCCCATGTGGCCTGGAGTACAGAAGGTGTATTTACCTTCTTCTACGTATTTGAATAGCGCTTTAGTGAATGGAGGCATGATGGCATCTTTGTATGCCTCAGTCGCTTGGTTGATTTTGATAGCGATGTCGTCAGCCATACCTAAAGCGTACTCGAAGAAGCTCACGTTTAGACGTAGGTCTGTTAGTGAAATGTCTAGAGTAGACTGTTCGTTAGCAAATGCGTGAACAGGCAGTTTTTCGTTGATTTGGCTGATACGTTCACATAGCTCTAGTGAGTATTTATCCCAGTCGAACAGCACACCGCAAATGCGTGGGTTCATCTCAATCATTTTGATCAAGTCTTTATCATCTACTGGGTAAACCACTTCGTAGCCCGCTTTCTCAAGAGCAGCGTGAAGTTGACGAACTGGCTCTTCTTTAAAGAACACACCCATGTGGTTCAAGATAGCGAATATATTCATTTGGACATCTCCAAGGCGAATGAGGGCGCTCTTTGCCATTTACAGGCAATGAGTAAGGTGAGCGCCGCGTGAATTTGGGTTTTATGGGCTGGCACCTTAGTGCCAGCGTTTTGGGGATTAGTTGCTTGCTTGGGCAGGCATATCTTCAGCGTGCATTTTCACGTACTGAGCAAGACCTGCTTTTTTGCTGTAGAACATCAAGATAACGAGAGACACGATGAAGGTTGCTGTTAGCGTACCGCCTTCTGCACCAGCAAGGGCAATGAAGCAGAACAGACAAGCTACACCAGAGAACAGCATTACGAAGCCGTTGCGTGTTGTCATACCTTCGAAGCGAATCAAGTTAATGCTTGAGTAGAAGTAAGGCAGCATAGTTAGTAGAACTGCGTCAGTCGTTAGTTGGTTGAACAGGTCTGATGCGTGCGCTGTTTTAGAGCTGAAGAACATCAGTACAACCATCAGTGCAGTCATCTTGATTGACGCAAGGATTAGACCTTTCTTAGGCACACCGTTTTTGTCAGTTTCGCCGTAGATTTTAGGGAAGTTGCCGTCGTTTGCTGCGCGTTTACCTGCTTCACCTACTAGCATCATCCAAGAACCTAGCGAAGTGAAACATGCTAGTGCTGTGAATGCTGATACGAATGGTGCAGTCCAGCTACCGAATAGCTCAGTGGTTGCCAATGCAAATGGCGCACCTGATGCTGCAACTTCTGACGCTGGGAACATGCCGCTGATCATTTGAGTTGATAGGATGTAAATTACACCTGCGATACCAGTACCTAACATAGTTGCTAGTGGTACGGTACGTTTAGGGTTTTCTACCATACCAGTCGATACCGCTGCTGATTCCACACCTACGAATGACCATAGACAGATAAGAACCGCTGTAACTACCGCGTGGCTGTCAGTGCCTGCTGATACGTTCCAGTTTTGGCTGTAAAGCGCAGTGTCGAAGTGTGTCCAACCAAATGCAGCTGTACCAACAACAGGGATAAGGATAAGAACTAGACCAAGCGTACATAGACGGCTTACCCAGCTACCACCAAGTAGGTTGACGAAAGTGAAGATCCATACCGATGCAATCGTCGCAATACCTGCTGGGATTGGGTTATTAAGCACAGGGAAGAATACTGAAAGGTAAGAAACACCTGTAATGGCAATAGCCAGGTTACCAATCCAGTTCGCGTGGTAATAAAGAACGCCCGTTTGGAAACCAAATACCGGAGACACTTCGCCAGCATAAGCGATAGGACCACCTTCTTGTGGGTTTTTGGTTGCCAGACGAGCGTAAACAAACGCCAGACTCAGTGCACCGACCAAACAGATCAGCCAACTGAAGATTGAAACAGAGCCTACAGAGGCAAGACTAGAAGGTAATAGTGCAATACCACTACCCATCATGTTACCGGCTACGACACCCGTACAGGCAATAAGGCCGATTTTTTTCGCATTCGATGACATAACATCTCCAAATCTATTCTACTCGAGTCAACATGACTCAAACTGAATGGTTATTAGCGAGATGCTATGAGGAAAAACCTGCTCGACCTCGCTAAATTTCGAAGTGAAGACTACGCCCAAAAACTAGGAAAAAAATAAACTTGGGGTTATCAATAAAATGATTAGTTCATCAACATCAAGTTGAGATAAACATGATAAAAACAAAAATATAAAACCATATTATTCATTTAGTTATAAGAAAAACATCAAACCTTCTACTGATAGATAAACTCTCATCAACTCGTTGGTCATCGCGATAAAAGTTATCAACCTCTATCAACTTCCCCATCCCGAAGGGTTAATTCCCTGAACTGTTGAGTCCATAAATCTCTCCCTGATCGCGCTTTTTGACCCAAGTCAATATTCATCTCTCCTGCAAGAAAGCATCAGAATCATTCTCGCCACACAACTCATCCAGACACTTCATACAATCAATAGAGATAGAGATAGAGATAGAGATAGAGATAGAGATAGAGATAGAGAAGCAAAGCGGGTATGTATTCCCGTTGCAAGCTTGCGTTGTTAGCTCCTTCGTAAGTCATTGCCCCACCTCCCCACCCTTTTCACTTTTCGACAGCGACAAAAAAGCCCCTCACCGAAATGAGGGGCTAGCATTAGACTGACGTTGAGTCCGAGAGAATTAAAGCATTCGAACGACAGAAGGGTGAACGGCGCGATACATGGCGTAATCAATCGCCTTCATGTTACTTGGGAAGACCAAGTTTTCGCACAGCAGGTACGTCTCAACCGACGTATCAATATAGAAAGCTTCACTGTAAGACTCACTGGCTAAATCCAGATCACCATCCAATTCGGCGTGCTTACCGCGAATCACATAGGAAAGCACTGAATCACGTAACCTCAATGCCTGTCCGAGATGCCGCTTGGCTAACGCCATGTCACCAATGATGGTTTCGTGCAGTGCTAAAGCTTCATAAATTCGCGGTTGAATTGGCCCCACCATCATTTTCACATTAGTCTCTAGTGCTTCACTGAGCTGCTGCATTCGCCCTTTCTTCAACTCCTGTGAGAAATCAAGTGCCTTTTGTACATGGTAAGCAATCAACAACTCAGCTTGAACGTAAGCATTATCCGGCTCGATTTCTAAAATGTTTTCCATCAAGTCGATACCTTGGCGGAATTGTTTAGTATCAGAGACATTAAGGTAATGGTTAGCCTGAACAAACAACTCCAACGCGTCGGGATTCATTGGCATTCCCGCCACCAGCATCGTAGATTTCAATTTGGCATCCGACACTTTCAGCACTTGCATCAAATCCAACGACGCTTGTTGAAGCACTGTCTTTAAATGACTACTGGTTAACGCGTATTGACGACTAAACAACACTTTTTCAGATGAGTTATTGCGATATTCCACCTCTAAAAAGCTGCCACCGTCATTCTCACGAACTCTCACCACAACCGATTTACCAGGCACAATGCCAGAAGTAAACGACGCCTTCTTTAGCATGACTCGGTAATCACTGACTTGAGCAATGTCGGACATCAACTTTTGGGCGAATCCGTCTGCCAAATCGTAGCTTAATCCTTCATTCGTAAAATTATCTTGAAACTTGAACTCAATCAGATGGGTATCGATGGCTTGGGTAATACGCACTTCCGACTGCTTGTAGGTAAACACGCCCATCACTACGACCAACATACTGATCCAGATGAAGTTCATAATTCCCAATCGCCAAGGACTGATTTTGTTTTTGCTCTGAGGTGCTTTTTTCTCTTTTGACATCTCGCAGACTGCGCGAGTTAGAGGACCGGCAGGAAAGGTAACGGCTGGTGCTATAGGTAGACAATCCTCTTCCGATTCTTCAACAGAAGGTAGGATCTCTTCATTTTGCCGACTTGTGACAAACTCTTCATGCGTCATAGTAACCACGTTCGCTACCAGCTTATAGCCACGCTTGGGCACCGTGATAACGTAGTTGGTATTTTCCTCTCGACCGTCACGTAGTAGCTTACGCAACTCAAAGATGGATTGAGTCACCACTTGATCGGTCACAATCGCTCCAGCCCAAACGTACTGAATCAATTCCTCGCGGTTGAACACCTCATTCGCATGCTCCGCTAAGAAGTGCAAAAGATTAATTAAGCGTGGCTCAACAGTAACTTCCCTATCTTGTCGATACAGCTTATTTTCATCAACGCTCAAAACCCAGTCATTGATTTGAAAATAGACTCCAACCATGTATGAAAACTCTCGTATCTACAGACAGCGTTACGCTAGGAATCAGACAATGGTCGATTCCTACAAGTAACTAAAGGCAAGATTATAGGTGGGAAAGCAGCATGTACCTAGAAAAGCAAGTCGCCAAAAATGCAAACTTAAGTTAAGTGATGCAAGAATGAGACTACTCAAGTGCGGCAAGGATAGAGCAATGTGTGGCGTCATCGTCTGTATGACCACAACAAGCATCATTAATCTTCTTTAACGCTCGGCGAATTTTCGTCAGCTCGTTAATTTTCCCATCAATCAGCTCTAACTTGGCAGAAGTAATGGCTTTTACCTCTGCACAGCTGTGTTCTGTCGCTTCTAACTTAATTTCTAACAGGTCTTTAATTTCATCCAGACTCAAGCCAAGATCTTTACCTTTGAGGATAAAGTGCACCTGCTTTTGATTCTCTTCATCATACAAGCGGTAGCCTGACTCACTTCGTCCTGCGGGTTTTATTAGCGCGTTTTTCTCGTAGAAACGCAATGTATCGGCAGTCACACCACAACGTTTTGCCAGTTCACCTATCTGAAACATAACTTTCCCTATTAACTATCTCGTTACTTTTAAAGCTAAAGAACGACTTTTTTGCAATTATTTTTGAGATGCCAAACGATTGCGCGAGCTTTTTTGTAATAAATTGGTTAGAATACGCGCCATCAAATGTGGAGACTGTTTTCTAACCAGAAAACACCCTGCAAAGGTCTTTACCAAAACTGGCCAATATTTTACCCCAAGAGGTAAAAACAAGTTCATTTTTGGCAAACATCTTTAACTCCGTGAATTTGAGGAAAATGGAAGCATGAATAACGCTCGTCCTATTCGCCGTGCGCTTATCAGCGTATCAGACAAAACAGGTATTGTTGAGTTTGCGCAAGCTCTTGCTGAGCGCGGTGTCGATATCCTATCTACTGGTGGTACAGCTCGCCTACTTGCCGAACAAGGCATCGCCGTAACCGAAGTCTCTGACTACACTGGTTTCCCAGAAATGATGGACGGCCGCGTTAAAACGCTTCACCCAAAAGTTCACGGTGGTGTGCTTGGTCGTCGTGGCCAAGATGATGACGTGATGGAAAAGCACGGCATCAACCCTATCGATATGGTTGTCGTAAACCTATACCCATTCGCAGAAACCGTTGCCAAAGAAGGCTGTACACTAGCCGACGCTGTTGAAAACATCGATATCGGCGGCCCAACAATGGTTCGTTCTGCAGCGAAAAACCACAAAGACGTGACTATCGTTGTTAATGCAGGTGATTACGGCCGCGTAATTACAGAGATGGACGCAAACGACAAGTCCCTAACTCTAGAGACGCGCTTCGACCTTGCCATCGCTGCTTTTGAACACACTGCCGCTTACGATGGCATGATCGCAAACTACTTCGGCACTATGGTTCCATCTTACGGTGAGAACAAAGAAGGTGATGAAGAGTCTAAATTCCCACGTACGTTCAACCAACAGTTCGAGAAGAAGCAAGACATGCGCTACGGTGAGAACAGCCACCAAGCAGCCGCATTCTACGTTGAAGCAAACCCACAAGAAGCATCTGTTTCTACTGCTCGCCAAATCCAAGGTAAAGCCCTTTCTTACAACAACATCGCAGACACGGACGCCGCACTTGAGTGTGTGAAAGAGTTCAACGAGCCAGCATGTGTGATCGTAAAACACGCGAACCCATGTGGTGTAGCGCTGGGTAAAGACATTCTAGAAGCATACAACCGCGCTTACCAAACTGACCCAACATCAGCGTTCGGCGGCATCATTGCATTCAACCAAGAGCTAGATGCTGAAACAGCAACCGCTATTGTTGAACGTCAATTCGTTGAGGTCATCATCGCTCCTTCCGTTTCTGCTGAAGCGATTGAAGTGGTTGCAGCGAAGAAAAACGTGCGTCTACTTGAGTGTGGCGAGTGGACAACTAAGACAACTGGCTTTGACGTGAAACGCGTGAATGGTGGTCTACTGGTTCAAGACCGCGACCAAGGCATGGTAAGCCTAGACGACCTAAAAGTGGTTTCTAAGCGCCAGCCAACAGAAGAAGAGCTAAAAGATGCACTGTTCTGCTGGAAAGTAGCGAAATACGTGAAATCTAACGCGATCGTTTACTCGAAAAGCGACATGACTATCGGTGTAGGTGCTGGCCAAATGAGCCGCGTTTACTCTGCGAAAATCGCAGGCATCAAAGCTGCAGACGAAGGTCTACAGGTTGAAGGTTGTGTCATGGCATCAGATGCATTCTTCCCATTCCGTGACGGTATCGACGCGGCTGCAGAAGCGGGCATCAAGTGTGTTATCCAACCAGGTGGTTCTATGCGTGATGACGAAGTTATTGCAGCAGCAGACGAACACGGCATGGCGATGATCTTTACCGGTATGCGTCACTTCCGCCACTAATTTCCTCTTCGTATTTGGCACTGTGGCGTCGTTAGCTGCTTTCGCCCACCCCGGTCACATAGCTGGCTATGCTCCCGGGGATGGGCTCAATTGTTGCCTAGCCACATCACCAACTACTTTGAGTAAACAGTATTTATAAGATTAGGGATTTTCATATGCGAGTTTTAATCATTGGTTCAGGCGGTCGTGAACATGCGCTAGGCTGGAAAGCAGCGCAAAACCCAAATGTTGAGACTATCTTCGTTGCACCAGGCAACGCAGGTACAGCACTAGAGCCAAAACTAGAGAACATAAACATCGATGTAGAAGACATCACTGGCCTTGTTGCTTTCGCCAAAGAGAAGGCGGTTGAACTGACTATCGTTGGCCCAGAAGCACCATTGGTTATTGGTGTGGTTGATGCGTTCCGCGAAGCGGGTTTGCCAATATTCGGCCCGACCCAAGCAGCAGCACAGCTTGAAGGCTCTAAAGCGTTTACTAAAGACTTCCTTGCTCGTCACCAAATCCCAACCGGTGCCTACGCAAACTTCACAGAAATTGGACCAGCGCTTGCTTACGTGCGTGAGCAAGGTGCGCCGATTGTGGTGAAAGCCGACGGCCTTGCGGCTGGTAAAGGCGTGATTGTGGCAATGACGCTAGAAGAAGCCGAAGACGCAATCAAAGACATGCTAGCAGGCAACGCATTTGGTGATGCTGGTAGTCGTGTCGTTATCGAAGAGTTCCTAGATGGTGAAGAAGCAAGCTTCATCGTGATGGTGGATGGTGAGAACGTTCTGCCAATGGCCACCAGCCAAGACCACAAACGCGTAGGCGACAAAGATACGGGTCCTAACACCGGTGGCATGGGAGCATACTCTCCAGCTCCAGTGGTAACACAGGAAATCCACAACCGCATCATGGAAGAAGTGATTTACCCAACAGTACGTGGCATGGCCTCTGAAGGTAACCCTTACACTGGTTTCCTATACGCGGGTCTGATGATCGACAAAGACGGCACTCCGAAAGTAATCGAGTACAACTGCCGCTTCGGTGATCCTGAGACGCAACCTATCATGATGCGCATGGAATCGGATCTTGTTGATCTGTGCCTAGCGGCAATCGACGAGAAGCTTGATCAAGTGGAATCTAAATGGGATCCGCGCGCATCTATTGGTATCGTGCTAGCAGCCGGTGGTTATCCAGCAGCGTACAACAAAGGCGACGTTATTTCGGGTCTGCCACAAGTTGAAATTGAAGGCGAAAAAGTCTTCCATGCTGGTACAGATAACAAAGATGGCGACATCGTGACAAACGGTGGTCGTGTTCTTTGTGCAACCGCACTTGGCAACAGTGTATCAGAAGCGCAGCAGCGTGCTTACGAGCTTGCAAAACAGATCAGTTGGGATGGCATGTTCCATCGCAACGACATCGGCTACCGTGCAATTGCACGTGAGCAAGAAAAATAAAAACAACATAAGTTGGCTAAAAAACAAAAGGCGCACTCAGCGCCTTTTTTATTGTTCTTGTTCGACAGAATTCGAAGCAATGTTTATTCAGAGATCAACGTTGGCCGAGAAACACAATCAAAGTCATCGTCATTGAGCATCAACAGTTCATCGACCATTGCTTTGTTTCGTGACTGCTTGCCGACAAAAGCCACATAACTGTCTACCGATGAGAGACGCTCGATAATAAATTTTGGCAACGTCTGATTAAACTCGAGTGTCGAGAACACCTTACCTTTGCAGGTTTCAAACGATTGACCATTCCAATAACCTTGAATAAGGCTCTGATTGTTACGAGACTGCGCCTTAACCGATGCCACTACGTCATTCGCTTCTGCTTTGTAGCGCTCTAATTGGTCATGCTGAAGTGGTAAGACTTTACGGTTAACACGATATTGTTGGTAAACCGCTTCGCCATCTTTATTGAAACGGATGTGGATTTGAAAAGGCACCAACTCTTGTTTGGTATCAACTTGCTCGCCTTTTCGAATCAACTCTCGCAACTCACCTTCATCCCAGCGATAATCACTCTTGAACCAACCATTGTCCCCCATAGTCACATAATCAGCCGCCGTACTCACACGAGTGAGTTTCTCTGTCATCCAGTACAAGCTGCTAGCATCTCCCGCAACTTTACCACCAGAAAAATGCGTGAATTGTTCTAAATTAGGAGTTTCAACCGATGAACAGCCAAAAAGGGTAAGGCTAGATAGGAGAAGTGAAGTGAGTAGATGTTTTTTCATGAAATTGCACCGAGGCAGGATACCTCGGTGCATTCTAACTTAGTTTACTGATTCTTTCAGCGCTTTACCTGCTACGAATGCTGGTACGTTAGCTGCTGCGATTTGAATCTCGTCACCAGTCTTAGGGTTACGACCAGTACGTGCAGCGCGGTGGTTTACTTTGAATGTACCAAAACCAATTAGTTGAACTTGGTCACCCTCTTTAAGTGCGCCAGTTACACCATCAAGAGTCGCTTCAAGAGCAGCTTTTGCTTGTGCTTTTGATAGGTCTGCTTTCTCTGCGATAAAGTCGATTAATTGGGTCTTGTTCATTAGGTTTCCCTTCTCATAGGTTATCGAATTCGTCTCACTCTAAAACATAAATGCCCCATCTGGCAAAGGTTTGTAAGCGATCTTTCGATTTTCTGACGTACTTTTAGCCATAATATGAGTAATAACTCACAATTTGTTACCACATACCCCCTGAAAACCCTTGCTTTCCAAGGTATTTGGACCAATTTATAAGTCACTTTTGCGGTTATAATAGCTGCAAATAACCACTATCAAACTACATTCAAGGGCAACTATGCTGCTGTTATCCATTTATATCTCTATTGCAATCGGCATTTCGTTTATCTGTTCGGTGCTGGAGGCGGTACTGCTGAGTATCAGTCCGAGCTACATTGCGCAGCTCAATCAACAGGGGCATCCCGCAGCTGGGCAATTGGCTAAGCTGAAATCAGATATCGACCGACCACTGGCATCTATTCTGACTTTAAACACCATCGCTCACACGATCGGCGCGGCCACTGCTGGTGCACAAGCTGCGGTTGTATTTGGTAGCGAAGCATTAGGTATCTTTTCGGCAGTGCTGACATTGGCGATCTTAGTGCTTTCAGAAATCGTACCGAAGACGATTGGCGCGACCTACTGGCGCCAGTTGGCACCCACTGCCGCGGTCGCATTGCGTTGGATGGTATGGGCGCTTACACCCTTTGTTTGGTTCTCAGAGCAAATCACCAAGCGTCTTGCTCGTAACCACGAAGCTCCAAAGATGCGTGATGAGCTGTCTGCAATGGCGATTCTGGCACGTGAAAGCGGTGAATTTGCCGAGGGTGAATCAAAAATCTTAAGCAACTTGCTTGGCATCCAAGATGTACCCGTAACGCAGGTTATGACGCCACGACCAGTAGTATTCCGTGTCGATGCCACAATGACCATCAATGAGTTCCTAGAAAAACACAAAGATACGCCTTTCTCACGCCCATTGGTTTACAGCGAACAGAAAGATAACATCATTGGTTTTGTGCATCGCCTTGAGTTGTTCAAACTACAACAATCAGGTTGTGGACAGAAACAGTTGGGAGCAATCATGCGCCCAATTCAAGTGGTGCTAAACAATACCACTTTACCTAAAGTATTCGACCAGATGATGACTCATCGCTTACAGCTGGCACTTGTTGTTGATGAATACGGTACCGTGCTAGGTTTGGTAACGTTGGAAGATATTTTTGAACACCTCGTAGGCGAGGAGATCATCGACGAAGCAGATAAAAGCACTGACATGCAGGAGCTGGCTTACCAACGCTGGGAAAGCTGGAAAGAAATGCACGGCGTAATCGAAAGCCGCGATGACGATGAAGAAGATAATGAGCCGGAGAAGCAGGATAAAGAGCCAGAAGCTCAAGAGCCACCGAAATCCGACTCGAAAGAATCGTAATCAGCATTAGGTATAACAGCTTAAACGCACAAACAAAAAAGGCATCCAGTTAGGATGCCTTTTTCTATTTATTCAACGATTAAAGTGCAATACCGATGTTGCTCACACCTTCTTCACGTAGCTCTTCACGCAAATCTTTAATCAAGCTGATGTCACGTTCTACCGCTTCACGCAGCGGACGGAAGATAGCCCACTGGACGTCCCACTCTTCACATACGGCTTCGTTTTCTTTCTGGTTGTCGTTAGTGATTGGCTCTGCGCCTTGTGCTTGCTCTAGATCAGCAACGGTTTGTACCGACTGTTGACTCACTTTAAGCATTGAATCGAAAAGGTAGTCGCGGTCCAATAGACCATGCAGTAACGTAGACAAACCCTGACACGCGTCCATCGCTGGGTAAACGCCGTAAAAATCGAACTCATCCGCACTTGGGAACAACTCTTCTAACTTCTCCAATTGACGTTCGAAGTTAATTTTCGCGTTCTTAACTGTCAAAATTTCCCATACACTATCAAGAATCGCTCGGTAAGCACGCGGGTCAGCAAATTCTGTATTCTCACAAAACATCGCATAGTTTGGATACATGCGTTCACACAGACACGCCATAAAGGTAATTTGTTGCCAAGGTTCTAGTTTTTCTAAACGAACCTGAAGAGGATTCTTAAGCATAGTCACTCAATCATTGAAGAAAAAAACAGCGAAAGTGTACTTGATTCATCACAGGGAAAAAAGTTAATGCCGCATTCAAATCAGATTTTCCTGCTCTCAGAGCATCGCGACACCTACAAAACGTTACTGGCAGAGAAAAATCTGCCCGATCTTTGCCTCACCGACCAACCAGAAGCCGCTCAGATCGTACTAGCGGATCCACCCTTACTATCACAAAGCTTAGACGAGTTTTCACAGCTTGAATGGGTACAATCCACGTTTGCTGGTGTCAACGCCTTAACATCCCCTAGCCTTCGTCAGGACTATACTCTAACTAACGTTCGAGGCATCTTTGGTCCACTGATTGCTGAATATGTTTTGGGTTACAGTATTGCCCATTACCGCCACTTTGCCCGATACCACCAGCAGCAACAAAACAAACAATGGCAGCCTCACCTGTACACGTCATTAAAAAGTAAAACCATGGTAATTCTTGGTACCGGTAGCATTGGGGGCTATCTGGGCAACGCCGCTAAAGCAATGGGGATAAAAACTATCGGTATTAACCGCACAGGTATCCCTACTCTAGGCGGCGAGTTTCATCAGACCTTTCATATCAATGAACTAAGTAAGGCATTTGAGCAAGCCGACATCGTTGTGAATACTCTACCAAGTACACCTGAGACGCGACAGTTACTTAATCGTCAAACGCTCAGCCAACTAAATCAGGCGTTATTGTTTAACGTAGGTCGTGGCGACGTACTGGATGAGGCAGGGTTGCTCTTCGCTCTGAAAAACCGTTGGGTAGAACACGCCTTCTTAGATGTGTTTGAGCAAGAACCGTTGTCGGTAGAGCATCCATTTTGGAAACTACCGCAAGTCACCATCACTCCACACATTGCTGCGCTGAGTTTTCCCGAGCAAGTCATCGAGATTTTTGCTGACAACTATCTACGCTGGCGCGATGGGTTTTCATTAAATTATCAAGTGGATTTCGAAAAGGGTTACTAAGAATGTCGTTAGACGAGCTATTGCAGCAAGTGAGGGCCTGCCAGATCTGCGCGGATAACTTACCTTTGGGTGCAAACCCTGTCGTACAAGCCGCAAAAGGGGCACGCATCCTAATCATCGGTCAGGCCCCTGGCACACGTGTACACAAAACCTCGATACCTTGGAATGACCCAAGTGGTGATCGATTACGCCAATGGCTCGATATCGACAAAGACGTTTTCTACGACCCAAATAAAATTGCCATTGTCCCAATGGGATTCTGTTATCCAGGCAAAGGGAACTCTGGTGATTTACCGCCTCGTAAAGAATGTGCGCCCACTTGGCATAAAAAGATTCTTGAGCAACTGCCCAATATAGAGCTCACTCTACTAATTGGTCAGTACTCGCAGCAGTACTATCTCACCAACAAACCAAAGACGCTCACGCAAACCGTTCAGCAATGGCAAGATTGGGAACCGGACTTTATCCCGCTCCCTCACCCATCTCCACGCAATACATTGTGGTTAAAGAAGAATCCTTGGTTTGAATCTGACGTCGTGCCATACCTTAAAAAACGCGTTCACTCGATGCTTTAGGTTACCTATGATCTAATTGCTTGATTATCTGTACAAGAAAATTAGAACATAAAACCAGAAATTATAAGTATTTGTTTATATTAAACTTTAATATCTAGTGTACAGCTAGAGTAGTAATTAGATCATAGTAGGCCAAATACTACTAGAGCTGTACAGCCTTGAGTCTCAGATAGAAAAACTGAATTTTAGGCAAAAAAATACCGGCACTGAATGCCGGCATTTGATTTCAAAAAATCTAACTTACTTGTGGTATGGCTTAGATAACTCGTGTACCGCATCCACAAATACGCCCGCGTTTTCTGGCGGTACATCCAAGTGGATACCGTGACCTAGGTTGAACACATGACCAGTCCCCGTATCACCAAATCCTTCTAGGATATCCGCTACTTCTTCACGGATACGCTCTGGTGAAGCGTAAAGCATTGATGGGTCCATGTTACCTTGCAGCGCCACTTTATCACCGATACGTGCTTTCGCGTCTGCAATGTTGATTGTCCAGTCTAGACCAACCGCATCACAGCCCGTTGCTGCGATTTGCTCAAGCCACATGCCGCCATTCTTAGTAAACAGTGTGACTGGCACGCGACGACCGTCGTTTTCACGAATCAGACCATCTACAATCTTGTGCATGTATTGCAGTGAGAACAGATTGTAATCACGAGGCGTTAGTACGCCACCCCATGTGTCAAATACCATTACCGATTGCGCACCCGCTTTAATTTGCGCGTTTAAGTACTCGATAACGCTGTCTGCCAGCTTATCTAGAAGTAGGTGCAGAGTTTGTGGTTCCGCGTACATCATCTTCTTGATCTTGGTAAACGCTTTAGAGCTACCACCTTCGATCATATACGTCGCAAGAGTCCAAGGACTACCAGAAAAACCAATCAGCGGCACTTCACCCTTCAGGTCTTTACGGATCTGGCGTACTGCGTTCATTACGTATTGCAGTTCACCTTCAGGATCTGGCAAACCAATTTTTTCCACGTCGGCTTTGCATGTAATTGGGTTATCAAAAACAGGTCCTTCACCCGCAGCAAAACGCAAACCAAGCCCCATTGCATCTGGAATCGTTAAGATGTCCGAGAATAAGATCGCGGCATCAAGAGGAAAACGGCGTAATGGTTGAAGTGTCACTTCGGATGCTAATTCTGCATTTCGACACAAAGACATGAAATCACCCGCTTCTGCACGAGTCGCTTTGTATTCTGGTAGGTAACGACCTGCCTGGCGCATCATCCATACTGGCGTGTAATCTACCGGCTCTTTTAAAAGCGCACGCAGATAACGATCATTTTTTAATTCAGTCATTCCGTAATTCCAACTGTTAGGCTTTCTGTGAAAGAGGGTATTCTATCACTGATTTAAGTCCAATAGCTGTGTGCTTTGCAACCTGGATCAAGTTATTAACTTTTAAATCAATGCTTAATTTGCACCCAATCGGTATCAGTGTTAAAAATTTGTTCGCTAGCGAAAACTACAATTATAAACTGAGTACTTAGTACTCAGCATCTCATAACGACATCTTACTTACCCCCTCCCTCTCGGAGGGTTTTTTTTATCTATTTATCAGACAATTAGAGTCTATATCTTTCAGCGTTTGTTCGATAAGTGCTCTTGCAATCGTTCCTTTAGGCGCAACAGGCGGCATCTCGTCGATACCAAACCATTGTGCATCAGACAGCTCAGTGTAGTCTGGGCTTAACTCTCCGGATTCATAGTCAGCTAAAAACCCCATCATCATACTGGATGGGAAAGCCCAAGGCTGGCTGCCAAAGTAACGAATATTTTTAACGAGAATTCCCGTTTCTTCATGAATTTCTCGAGCCACGCACTCTTCTAATGTCTCACCGACTTCTAGAAAACCCGCAATAACCGTATACATACCATTTCGATGCCTTGGATGTTGGGCTAATAAGATCTGATTTTCTTTACGTACAGCAACGATAATACACGGAAATATTCTAGGATAATGAAGGGTGCGACATTCACCACACTGCATGGCTAACTGGTTATTATTAAGAAAGTTTCTTCCTCCGCACTGTGGACAAAAGCGCAAACTTTGCGTCATGTGCCCATATTGCACAGCTTTACTTAACAACATAAATAATGGCTCAGGAAAATGCAGGCAGTCACGCAGGGATACTAAAGGTAGATCATGCTCTAAATCGGCCAAGTTAAGCCACATGACGGGCGAACCAGAATACTCACCAATGGGTCTTGCACTCGTTACTGGCAGTGATAACTGCTCTGCAGACCCGAAGGGCACAGCACCATCCACCAGCCAAATTTCACTTCCTGCAACAACACACCAGTATGCATTTATCGCGCGGTTAACATCACCTTTTCTTAACATTACACCATCCCTTTGCTTGAAGTTCGTTCATTTTACTGGCAATCTAATTTCATACTAGAGTTTATCGTTAAGTAAATGTGCACTCTAAATTCTAGTAAGGACAAGAGTTTGTAATAACTTTACTAACTTTGCTTTGCAAAGGATACGTTCGCCGATGGGCGATCAGATCATGAGGGCATGGTCATGCTAAGAAAATTCAAACAAACACAAGACCAGTGGGGTGGCTCAAGTGATGTCATTGATCACTGGTTAGAGACACGACAATCCCTGATTGTTGAATATTGTAAGCTTGCAGCGCTGCAACCTTGTTCGAAAACCAATGTTATTGAACTCCCATCTCCTTCCGAACTGCAGGATTTCTGTCAGCACCTCGTTGATTACATCTCCGAAGGCCACTTTAAAATTTATGACATGGTTATGGACCGTTGGAAAGCAACCGGCTTTGTCGTGACTAATGAGATCAATCAAACCTATGGTCAAATTGTTCTAACGACTGAACCATTATTGAACTTTAACGATAAGTACTCAGAAGTGACTGAAGATGATGAATTAAATGATTTCGATTCTGATATGTGTCTCATTGGGGAAATTCTTGAGACTCGCTTTGAAGTCGAGGACTATCTGATACAGCAAATCGCAGAAAGCCTGTCTATGCCACCTGGAGCTTAGTATTTGCAAACATTCAGAAATAGAGTGAGAGAAAAGACTGACGATCATCGTCGGTCTTTTTTGTTTCTAGCTTTATCGAAAATCCCACCGGAAGAACAAAGTAGTATAAAAACTAAAAAGGCACCCGAAGGTGCCTTTTTCTTAAGCTTTTAACGATTACTCGTTATATGACTTACTCTTCAGAAGAGAAACCAGCGTTTAGAAGTGCCGCTAGGTTATCCGTTGCTTGCTCAGCAGAAGGACCATCTTGCGCTTCAGAACGTTTAGCTTGACGCTCTTGGTGGTATGCGAAACCAGTACCAGCTGGGATCAGACGACCAACAATTACGTTCTCTTTCAGACCACGTAGGTCATCACGCTTACCAGAAACCGCAGCTTCCGTTAGTACGCGAGTTGTCTCCTGGAACGATGCCGCAGAGATGAACGACTCAGTCGCTAGAGATGCTTTAGTAATACCTAGTAGTTCACGTTCGAAACGTGCAGGCTCTTTGCCTTCAGCTTCTAGGTTACGGTTAGCAATCTTAACTTGTGAGTATTCAATCTGCTCACCAGGTAGGAACTCAGAGTCACCAGAGTGAGTAATAGTACACTTACGTAGCATCTGACGAACGATAGTTTCAATGTGCTTATCGTTAATCTTAACGCCTTGTAGACGGTAAACTTCCTGTACTTCGTTAGCAATGTACTGCGTTACCGCGTGTACGCCACGTAGACGTAGGATGTCATGTGGAGACTCTGGACCATCTGCGATCACATCACCACGTTCAACTTTTTCACCTTCGAATACGTTCAACTGACGATGCTTAGGAATCATCTCTTCGTAAGCTTCACCGCTTTCACGTGTGATCACTAGGCGACGTTTACCTTTCGTCTCTTTACCAAAGCTCACAGTACCTGTGTGCTCAGCAAGGATTGCAGGCTCTTTCGGCTTACGTGCTTCAAATAGGTCAGCAACTCGTGGAAGACCACCGGTGATATCTTTGTTACCGCCAGACTTCTGAGGAATACGTGCTAGTGTTGCACCAACACCTACTGCTGCGCCATCTTCGATGTTCACAATCGCTTTACCAGGTAGGAAGTAGTGAGCTGGCATATCAGTACCAGGGATCATTACATCGTTACCTTGCTCGTCAACAAGTTTGATAGCTGGACGCATATCTTTACCTGCTGAAGGGCGAGCTGCTGGGTCAGTTACTTCGCTTGAAGATAGACCAGTTAGGTCATCAGTTTGACGAGATACTGTTACGCCGTCGATCATATCTACGAACTGGATGCGACCTGCTACCTCAGTAATGATAGGTAGTGTGTGCGCTTCCCAGTTTGCAACTGTTTCGCCAGCTTGAACTGTATCACCATCGCCTTTGCTTAGTAGCGTACCGTAAGGCAGTTTGTGCTTCTCTTTAGTACGACCAAACTCATCAACGATAGTTAACTCTGTCGCACGAGAAGTGATAACGATCTTACCGTCATCAGCCAATACAGATTTAGCGTTGTGTAGCTTGATAGAACCGTTGTTCTTAACTTGAACACTGTTCTCTGCCGCTGCTGTCGATGCCGCACCACCGATGTGGAACGTACGCATCGTTAGCTGTGTACCTGGCTCACCGATAGACTGAGCAGCAATAACACCCACTGCTTCACCTTGGTTCACTAGGTGACCACGTGCTAGGTCACGACCGTAACATTGTGCACAACAACCGAAGTCAGAATCACACGTTACTACAGAGCGCACTTTCATGCTGTCTACTGAGTTCTCTTCCATGATTTGACACCACTTCTCATCGATCAGTGTGTTACGTGGAATAAGAACGTCTTCAGTGCCAGGTTTTAGTACGTCTTCAGCAACAACACGACCAAGAGCAAGCTCAGAAAGTGCAACTTTAACATCACCACCCTCGATGTGAGGCATCATGTCGACACCTTCGTGAGTGCCACAGTCATGTTCAGTTACAACAACGTCTTGAGCAACGTCTACTAGACGACGAGTTAGGTAACCCGAGTTCGCTGTTTTCAGTGCCGTATCCGCAAGACCCTTACGAGCACCGTGCGTTGAGATAAAGTACTGAAGTACGTTCAGACCTTCTTTAAAGTTCGCTGTGATCGGTGTTTCGATGATTGAACCATCTGGACGCGCCATCAGACCACGCATACCCGCAAGCTGACGAATCTGTGCTGCAGAACCACGAGCGCCCGAGTCCGCCATCATGTAGATGCTGTTGAATGACTCTTGCTGTTCCTCTTCACCGTCACGGTTAACTACCGTTTCAGATGAAAGGTTTTCCATCATTGCTTTCGCAACACGGTCGTTGGTCGATGCCCAGATATCGATAACTTTGTTGTAGCGTTCGCCCGCAGTAACAAGACCTGATTGGTACTGTTCCTGGATTTCACGTACTTCTTCTTCCGCTTCTGCGATTTCAGTGTACTTAGCTGCTGGTACAACCATATCGTCGATACCAACAGATACACCAGAAAGTGCCGCGTATGCGAAACCTGTGTACATGATTTGGTCAGCGAAGATTACTGTGTCTTTCAGACCTAGTTTACGGTACGCCTCGTTAAGTAGGTTAGAGATTTGCTTCTTACCTAGCTTTTGGTTAACGATGCTGTACGGTAGACCAGCTGGCACGATTTGCCATAGCATTGCACGACCAACAGTGGTGTCTACCATCTTGGTTTCTGTAGTGCTGTTGCCATCTTCGTCTACAACAGTTTCTGTAATACGTACTTTAACGCGTGCGTGAAGCTCAGCTTGTTTAGTGCGGTATGCTTTCTCAGCCTCTTCTGGGCCAGAAAGGTACATGCCTTCACCTTTCACGTTGATCTTTTCACGAGTCATGTAGTACAGACCCAATACAACGTCCTGAGAAGGTACGATGATCGGATCACCTGACGCTGGCGACAGAATGTTGTTTGTCGACATCATCAGAGTACGAGCTTCAAGCTGTGCCTCTAGAGTTAGAGGTACGTGAACCGCCATTTGGTCACCATCGAAGTCCGCGTTGTACGCCGCACAAACAAGTGGGTGTAGCTGAATCGCTTTACCTTCGATCAGTACTGGTTCGAACGCCTGGATACCTAGACGGTGAAGTGTCGGTGCACGGTTCAATAGTACTGGGTGTTCACGGATTACTTCGTCTAGGATATCCCAAACGACCGCTTCTTCACGCTCTACCATTTTCTTAGCAGCTTTGATTGTAGTCGCAAGACCACGAGTCTCTAGCTTGCTGTAGATGAATGGTTTGAATAGCTCAAGTGCCATCTTCTTAGGAAGACCACACTGGTGTAGACGAAGGTATGGACCTACTGTGATTACAGAACGGCCAGAGTAGTCTACACGTTTACCTAGAAGGTTCTGACGGAAACGACCTTGTTTACCCTTGATCATATCAGCAAGAGATTTCAGAGGACGCTTGTTAGAACCTGTGATCGCACGACCACGACGACCGTTATCTAGTAGCGCATCAACAGACTCTTGCAGCATACGTTTTTCGTTACGTACGATGATGTCCGGAGCAGCTAGCTCTAGAAGACGCTTCAAACGGTTGTTACGGTTGATCACACGACGGTATAGATCGTTAAGATCAGAAGTCGCAAAGCGACCGCCATCTAGAGGTACTAGAGGACGTAGATCTGGCGGAAGTACTGGAAGTACAGTTAGGATCATCCACTCAGGGTTGTTACCCGATGCGATGAACGCTTCTACCAGCTTAAGACGCTTAGTTACTTTCTTACGCTTAGTTTCAGAGTTTGTTGTCTCTAACTCTTCACGCATTTGTTCTGCTTCAGCGTGCATATCCATAGAACCTAGTAGGTCCTTGATAGCTTCCGCACCCATCTTAGCAGTGAACTCGTCGCCCCACTCTTCTAGACGATCTAGATACTCTTCTTCAGTAAGCATCTGACCTTTTTCTAGATCAGTCATACCAGGCTCTGTTACTACGTACATTTCGAAGTACAGAACGCGTTCGATATCACGTAGAGGGATATCCATTAGTAGACCGATACGAGACGGTAGCGATTTTAGGAACCAGATGTGAGCTACTGGTGAAGCCAGTTCAATGTGGCCCATACGGTCACGACGAACTTTAGTTTGTGTAACTTCTACACCACACTTCTCACAGATAACACCACGGTGCTTCAGGCGCTTGTACTTACCACAAAGACATTCGTAGTCTTTAACTGGACCAAAGATACGCGCACAGAACAGACCATCGCGTTCAGGTTTGAACGTACGATAGTTGATCGTTTCAGGTTTTTTAACTTCACCGAAAGACCATGAACGGATCATGTCTGGTGAAGATAGACCGATTTTGATTGCATCAAATTCTTCGGTCTTATGCTGTGCTTTTAGAAAGTTTAATAAGTCTTTCACAATCAGCTCCTGTAAGGAGTTAAAAGGAGCTCACTCGCTAAAGTGAGCACCTTCTTCCAAATAATCGCTTTGATTCTCTCGACTTTCATCAAGAGAGAAAAGGATTACTCTTCGTCTTCTAGCTCGATGTTGATACCTAGCGAGCGGATCTCTTTCAACAGTACGTTGAACGATTCTGGCATGCCAGGTTCCATGCTGTGGTTACCGTCTACGATGTTCTTGTACATCTTAGTACGGCCGTTAACGTCATCCGACTTAACCGTTAGCATTTCTTGTAGCGTGTAAGCAGCACCGTATGCTTCTAGTGCCCATACTTCCATCTCACCGAAACGCTGACCACCGAACTGAGCTTTACCACCTAGTGGTTGCTGAGTTACTAGGCTGTACGAACCAGTTGAACGAGCGTGCATCTTGTCATCAACAAGGTGGTTCAGTTTCAGCATGTACATGTAACCAACAGTTACAGGACGCTCAAACGCATCACCTGTGCGACCATCAAACAGTGTTAACTGACCTGATGTTGGTAGATCTGCTAGCTCAAGAAGTGCTTTGATTGACTCTTCTGGAGCGCCATCAAATACAGGAGTCGCGATTGGTAGACCGCCACGCAAGTTCTTGATCAGAGTACGTACTTCATCATCAGATAGAGAAGCAATGTCTACTTTCTGGCGAGTGTCGCCTAGATCGTAAACTTTTTGTAGGAACTCGCGGAATTTCGCTAGTTCTTGCTGCTCTTTAACCATCTGGTTGATCTTGTCACCGATACCTTTCGCTGCCAGACCTAAGTGTACTTCTAGGATCTGACCGATGTTCATACGCGAAGGTACACCCAGTGGGTTAAGTACGATGTCTACAGGCTGACCTTTCTCATCGTATGGCATGTCTTCAACAGGGTTGATCTTAGAGATTACACCCTTGTTACCGTGACGACCCGCCATCTTATCACCAGGCTGAATGCGACGTTTAACCGCTAGGTAAACCTTAACGATCTTCAGGACGCCAGGTGCTAAATCATCACCTTGAGTGATCTTACGACGCTTAGTTTCGAACTTCTTATCGAAGTCGGCTTTTAGCTCATCCCACTGCTCAGCAAGTTGCTCAAGCTGAGTTTGTAGTGCGTCATCTTCTAGCGTTAGTTCTAGCCACTTCTTACGATCAGTTGTGTCTAGTTTCGCTTCAGAGTAACCGCCTTCAATCAATACAGCTTTAACACGGTTTAGAAGGCCGCCCTCAAGAATCTGGAATTCTTCAGTTAGGTCTTTCTTCGCTTCTTTAAGCTGCATCTGTTCGATTTCAAGCGCACGCTTGTCTTTCTCTACGCCATCGCGAGTAAAGACTTGAACGTCGATGATCGTACCTGATACAGAGTTAGGTACACGTAGTGAAGTATCTTTAACGTCAGATGCTTTTTCACCGAAGATTGCACGTAGTAGCTTCTCTTCAGGCGTTAGCTGAGTTTCACCTTTAGGTGTAACTTTACCAACTAGGATGTCGCCACCCTTAACTTCAGCACCGATGTAAACGATACCTGACTCGTCTAGTTTAGACAGAGCAGACTCACCTACGTTTGGAATATCCGCTGTGATCTCTTCAGAACCAAGCTTAGTATCACGCGCCACACAAGTCAGTTCTTGGATGTGGATAGTCGTGAAACGGTCTTCTTGAACTACGCGCTCAGATACTAAGATCGAGTCTTCGAAGTTGTAACCGTTCCAAGGCATGAACGCGATACGCATGTTTTGACCAAGCGCTAGTTCACCAAGGTCTGTTGAAGGACCATCAGCAAGAACGTCACCGCGTGATACAGGCTCACCTGGCATCACACATGGGCGCTGGTTAATACATGTGTTCTGGTTAGAACGTGTGTATTTAGTCAGGTTGTAGATGTCGATACCAGCTTCACCTGGTACTAGCTCTTCTTCGTTAACTTTAACAACGATACGAGAAGCATCTACTGACTGGATTACACCACCACGTTTAGCAACTGCAGTTACACCTGAGTCAACTGCTACGTTACGTTCAATACCAGTACCAACAAGCGGTTTGTCAGCTTTCAGTGTTGGAACTGCCTGACGTTGCATGTTCGCACCCATCAATGCACGGTTCGCATCATCGTGTTCTAGGAACGGGATAAGCGATGCAGCGATAGATACAACCTGGTTTGTCGCAACGTCCATGTACTGAGCGTGCTCACGAGGGTGTAGACCAGATTCACCTTTCTGACGAGCTGTGATCAGCTCATCTGCAAAAGTACCATCTTCGTTTAGCTTAGCGTTCGCCTGTGCGATAACGAATTGGCCTTCTTCGATTGCAGATAGGTAATCTACTTCGTCTGTTACTACGCCATCTACAACGCGACGGTATGGTGTCTCTAGGAAACCGTACTCGTTACAACGCGCAAACGCAGATAGAGAGTTGATCAGACCGATGTTTGGACCTTCAGGCGTTTCGATAGGACATAGACGACCGTAGTGAGTTACGTGTACGTCACGTACTTCGAAGCCAGCACGTTCACGAGTTAGACCGCCAGGACCCAACGCAGAAATACGACGCTTGTGCGTTACTTCTGATAGCGGGTTGTTTTGGTCCATGAACTGTGAAAGCTGTGAAGAGCCAAAGAATTCTTTAACTGCCGCAGAAATTGGCTTCGCGTTGATCAAGTCTTGAGGCATGATTGCGTCAAGATCGCCTAGGCTTAGACGCTCTTTAACTGCACGCTCAACACGTACTAGACCTACACGGAACTGGTTCTCAGCCATTTCGCCTACAGAACGGATACGACGGTTGCCTAGGTGGTCGATATCGTCCACTTCGCCCTTACCGTTACGGATCGCGATCAGCTTCTTCATCACTTCGATGATATCAGTTTCATCAAGTGTGCCTTGCTCTTGAGCATCTTCACGGCCGATAGAGCTGTTGAACTTCATACGACCAACAGTCGATAGATCGTAACGCTCTTCAGAGAAGAATAGGCTTTCGAATAGAGCTTCTGCAGCTTCTTTTGTTGGCGGCTCACCAGGGCGCATCATGCGGTAGATTTCTACCAATGCAGAAATACGATCAACCGTGCTGTCGATACGTAGTGTTTCTGACATGAATGGACCGTGGTCTAGATCGTTCGTGAATAGAACTTCTAGCGCTTTGTGGCCAGCCTGAGATAGGTTCGCTAGTGCTTCCAGGCTGATTTCCTGGTTAGCGTTAACAATGATCTCGCCTGTTGCTTCATTGATGTAATCTTTTGATGCAACTTTACCTACGATGTACTCAACTGGTACTTCGATGTGATCAACACCATCTTTTTCTAGTTGGCGGATATGACGAGCTGTTACGCGACGACCTTGCTCAACGTAAACTTTACCATTTGCTTCGATGTCGAATGACGCAGTTTCACCACGTAGACGATCAGGAACCAACTCCATCAATAGAGTTTGGTCTTTCACTTCGAAGTTCACTTTCTCGAAGAAGATATCTAGGATTTCTTCTGTCGACTTACCTAGTGCACGAAGGATGATCGATGCTGGTAGCTTACGACGGCGGTCGATACGAACGTACAAGTTATCCTTAGGATCAAACTCGAAATCAAGCCATGAACCACGGTAAGGAATAACACGTGCGTTGTATAAAACTTTACCTGAAGAGTGGGTCTTACCCTTATCGCTGTCGAAGAACACGCCTGGGCTTCGGTGCAGCTGGGATACGATAACCCTCTCGGTACCGTTGATTACGAAGGTACCATTGTCTGTCATGAGTGGAATTTCACCCATGTAGACTTCTTGTTCTTTAATGTCTTTTACAGTACCTGCTGGCGCGTCTTTATCAAAGATAACTAGGCGTAGTTTTACACGTAGTGGCTTTGAGTAAGTTACACCGCGGATTTGACATTCTTTAACGTCAAAAACTGGCTCACCAAGACGGTAGCTAACGTATTGCAGCTCAGAATTGCCGTTGTAGCTCTGAATCGGGAATACAGAACGGAAAGCGGCTTCAAGACCGTATTGACCTTCAGGATCCTGTTCGATAAATTTGTCGAACGAATCGAGCTGGATCGATAGCAGGTATGGAATGTCCAAAACTTGTGGACGAGTACCAAAGTCCTTACGGATGCGCTTTTTCTCGGTATAAGAGTAAACCATGGGGTTCCTCAGCTCGCTGATAAGTGACCCAAACTGTCCGCCCGCTCCTAGTTACTTAAGGGGGGTAAGGGACAGTGACTAATATAGCTGTTTACTGTAGTGACATTTCATTTCGTAAGAATGAAATGTTTTTTGCATGGATATCAGGCGCTTAAACAGCGGGAAAATTCGCCTATACCCTACAGCGCAAAAAGGCCGGTGGTTAAAAAACCACCAGCCAATTAGCCGTTAGGCTAAGAAACTATGCAATAATTACTTAACAGCAACAGTTGCACCAGCTTCTTCTAGCTGAGCTTTAAGAGCTTCAGCTTCTGCTTTCTCAACACCTTCTTTAAGAGGTGCTGGAGCGCCGTCTACTAGAGCTTTAGCTTCTTTAAGACCTAGGCCAGTTGCGCCACGTACTGCTTTGATTACAGCAACTTTGTTACCGCCAGCAGCTTCTAGGATTACGTCGAATTCAGTTTGCTCAGCAGCAGCTTCGCCTGCAGCAGCGCCGCCAGCTACAACAGCAGCAGCAGCAGAAACACCGAATTTCTCTTCCATTGCTTCGATTAGTTCAACAACTTGCATTACAGACATTTCTGCAACTGCGTCTAGGATTTGCTCGTTAGTAATAGACATAACAATTCTCTTTTAAGTCAACAATAAGTTTATTAAGCAACCAGTAAAAAGCAAGGCTTATGCCGCTGCTTCTTGTTTTTGATCGCGGATAGCTGCGATAGTACGCGCCAGCTTGCCAGCCGAAGCTTCTTTCATGCACATCATTAGGCGTGCAATTGCTTCGTCGTAAGTTGGTAGTGTTGCTAGTACTTCAGCGTCAGTTAAAGCGCCTTCAAATGCAGCAGCTTTGATCTCGAAATCTTTGTTCTCTTTAGCGAAGTCTTTGAAAAGACGCGCTGCAGCACCTGGGTGCTCATTAGAGAATGCGATTAGAGTAGGACCAGTGAAAGTGTCAGTTAGACACTCGTACTCAGTACCTTCAACCGCACGACGAGCAAGAGTGTTACGAACAACTCTCATGTAAACGCCAGCTTCACGAGCTTGTTTACGTAGAGAAGTCATCGCGCCAACTTGAACGCCACGAGAATCAGCTACAACTGCAGAAAGTGCACCACTGGCAGCTTCGTTGACTTCAGCAACAATTGCTTTTTTGTCTTGAAGGTTTAAAGCCATCTTGGATTTACTCCTGGTTGTCGTTACACCACTCACTATCATCACGACAGTGAGAGCTATTGAGGTGCTTCCCCAGAAGAAAGTTAACTATATTACATAGAGCTTTCTGTCAGTTCGGGCACCATCTACGTAGGATAATTAAGTTTGCTTTTACACAAACACCTACGGTCTTGGACGGAGACTGGGTCTTAATTCATTTCGAACTAGGAGACAGTTCAAAGAACCAAAGTTCAGCCCCAACCACAAATATTAGGCGCAAAATTATACACTAATTTTGCGCCTAAGCAAATAAATTATGCTTGAGTGTTCAGGCTAGCCTGATCAACAGCAACACCAGCACCCATAGTAGTAGAGATGCTTACTTTCTTCAGGAAAGTACCTTTCGCTGAAGATGGCTTAGCTTTCTTCAGAGCAACTAGAAGTGCTTCTAGGTTCTCTTTGATCTGCTCAGCAGAGAAGTTTGCTTTACCGATAGTAGTGTGGATGATGCCGTTTTTGTCGTTACGGTAACGAACCTGACCAGCTTTAGCGTTTTTAACTGCTTCAGCAACGTTAGGAGTTACAGTACCAACTTTAGGGTTTGGCATAAGACCGCGAGGACCTAGGATAGTACCTAGTTGACCTACAACGCGCATTGCATCTGGAGAAGCAACAACTACGTCAAAGTTCATTTCGCCTTTCTTAACTTGCTCAGCAAGATCTTCCATACCTACGATGTCTGCGCCAGCTTCTTTAGCTGCTTCAGCGTTAGCACCTTGAGTGAACACTGCAACGCGGATTTCGCGGCCAGTGCCGTGAGGTAGTACAGTTGCACCACGTACGTTCTGGTCAGATTTACGAGCATCAATGCCTAGGTTAACAGCAACGTCTACAGACTCAACGAATTTAGCAGTCGCTAGTTCTTGAAGAAGAGCAACAGCTTCGTTGATTTCGTATTCTTTAGTTACGTCAACTTTTTCGCGGATTACGCGCATGCGCTTAGTTAGTTTTGCCATCTTATTAACCCTCTACCACTAGGCCCATTGAACGAGCAGTACCAGCGATAGAACGCTTCATCGCTTCGATGTCAGCACCAGTCATATCAGCAGCTTTAGTTTCTGCGATTTCTTGGATTTGAGCGTCAGTTACAGTACCAACTTTTTCAGTGTTTGGACGACCTGAACCAGACTTAACGCCAGCAGCTTTCTTAAGAAGAACAGCAGCAGGTGGAGTCTTAGTTACGAACGTGAAAGAACGGTCGCTGTATACTGTGATAACTACTGGAGTTGGTAGACCTTTCTCAATAGATTCTGTTTTTGCGTTGAACGCTTTACAGAATTCCATGATGTTCACACCGTGTTGACCTAGTGCAGGACCTACTGGTGGACTAGGGTTAGCCATACCAGCAGCAACTTGTAGCTTGATGTAAGCTTCAACTTTCTTAGCCATGATAATTCCTAAGTTTGGGTACAAACGCTAATCGCGGATCAGCTCCCCGTTTGTGTAAGAAACTTTTTACTTCACTTGAAGTAAAAAGGCGCGAAATTATAGTCATAATCCGCGCCTTATACAACCCTAAAAAGGTGATTTTTTATACTCTTTAACGAAGAGTCTTAGTCCAGCTTTTCAACCTGACCAAATTCAAGCTCAACTGGTGTCGCACGACCAAAGATCGATACAGACACTTTCAGGCGGCTCTTCTCGTAATCCACTTCTTCAACAGTACCGTTGAAATCAGCAAATGGACCTTCGTTAACACGTACCACTTCACCCGCTTCGTACATTGTACGCGGACGAGGCGCTTCACTCGCTTTCTCAAGACGATTAAGAATCGCGTCAGCCTCTTTATCCGTGATAGGTGCCGGACGGTCTGAGGTACCACCAATGAAGCCCATGACACGCGGCACACTGCGTACTAGGTGCCATGATTCATCGTTCATAATCATCTGAACAAGGACGTAACCTGGGAAGAACTTACGCTCAGATTTGCGACGCTGACCCGCGCGCATTTCCACTACTTCTTCAGTAGGAACCAGTACTTCACCGAATAGCTCTTCCATGCCGTGCATTTTGATATGCTCGCGCAGAGATTGAGCTACACGACCTTCAAATCCAGAGAAGGCTTGAACCACATACCAGCGTTTTTTTGGAGCTTCACTCATGAATAAAAACCCTCTATACCCCAGTTGCTAGAGCTACTAGACGAACCATAATTCCGTCAATACCCCATAGCACTAGAGCCATTACAATACTTACAGCTAAAACGATCAGTGTTGTTTGCATGGTTTCTTGGCGAGTAGGCCAAACAACTTTACGTACTTCCATACGAGATTCTTTTGCAAAACTGATCGCTGCTTTACCTTTAGTCGTTGTTGCTGCAACGCCTAAGGCAGCTGCAATAAGAACAACAACGCCTGCAGCACGAACCACTACAGACATTTCACCATACAGGTAATTACCCACAACAGCGGCAGCTGCCAATACGAAAGCGGCTACCCACTTAAACGTATCTGCTGCGTTTGAGCTATCAGGAGTTTCAGCATTATTTGCTTTCATAAAACCAACCTGTTACAAGTCTTAATATAGACGACAACAACCCCGCTGTTGCAGGGCAAACTCCATATCGCTGAAAAAATCAGCGTACTCTTCTTAAGATTAAGCCTCTTTGCTTAATCTTGCTCTGCGCCCAACCCACTTCTGAACAAGAAAACAGCAAAAATAATGTTGAGTGCAGAAAAAGGGCATCAAATGATGCCCTTTTTGCTACTGGTTCGTCAAATCTAATTCAAGATTTTCCGAAAGCATCGCTAATTCGCTATGAATTAGTCGAAGATCTTAGCAACAACACCAGCACCTACTGTACGGCCACCTTCACGGATCGCGAAACGTAGAC
>NZ_JAWOTP010000033.1:0-27015 GCF_033338935.1 Vibrio sp. Vb0598
CGTCCATAGCCTTTACGATACGCTTTTTAAATACCGCCAAGAGTGTTTTGAAGTCAGAATGGGACACATCTAGGTGCCTCGCGTTTTCATTTTTTCTTAGGTAACCCGTAACTCTGACGACTGAAATTAGAGCAGCATGCAGAGCCCGTTCAAGTGCTGGTTTAGCCCAAGGGGTAATACTAGTAGGTTCAACGTAACGATATAGGGCTTGATGATAGCTTTTGAAAGTTTCGTAGTGTGAGCGATCTCGTGGCTTAGTCGGAGAGTATTGAGTGATCACAATGCCAGGAGGACGTTTTTTACTTCGTCCTACACGGCTTGAAGCCTGTATATATTCAGCAGTAGCTTTCGGCTGTCCAGCAATCACCATCATACCAAGGCGTTCAATATCCACACCGACAGAAATCATATTCGTACACGGTAATATATCGACAGCATCAGGAAAAGACTTACTTAGTTTCGTTAGTACTTCCGGTATTTTGGAGCCTTTGACACCTGCGCTAAGTTCCTCGACGCTTTCAATCTTACGAGTATCATGCATATTATTGGAAATGACTTTGATACGTTCTGGAATATCGTCGCGTCCTAGGGTCATAGTTTTACCTAGTTCTCTGCGGCTATTGTGATAAATCGGCAGGGTCCAGTAACTATCTAGTAGTTCATACTCAAACCCTAGCTCAAAAGGAGCTAAAAGAGCGGCAGCACTTGTTTGAACAAGTGAAGTTTGCCCTGTATGCCCGCTGGGCATTACACCAACATACATTCGGCCTGGTTTATCAAGTTCTTCTTTTGAAAAGAAAGAGTCGGCTTGGTCTGTCCCTGATGGAGGAAACACGTTAACTCTTCTGCCAAATAAACGTACACTTTGCTGCTCTGCCGCACGAATCGTCGCAGTTGCAGCTATTACCTTAGGCTTCTGGCCAAGGACCTCAATGATAGAATCAAAACCAGCTTCATAAATACCAGCAATGGTGCCTAAAGGACCAGAAATTAGATGTAATTCGTCTTGAATTATAAGGCTTGGAGGTAGTACTTTTTTATCTCCGAAGAAAGCCGCAGCTTCAGCCTTCCAAGTTAGGCGAGCAAATTTGTCAACCGTTCCTATTAGAAGACTAGGTGGAGAAGCATATAAGGCCTCGTCCACAACTTGTATAGGTAAGTGGTGATGAAAATCACACCCTTCATTTGGGCAGAAAAATTCAAACTTGTTATCAGGATTTGAGCGAATACCATATGAAAGATGCTCAGAGGTATAAACCTTCGGTATTATTTCAGTACCGCACCAAGGGCAATTTTGTAATTGGAAACTATTCTCTGGTTCAGGGTCGTCGCGAGTGATCACAAACTTGTTATGAGCATCTTTATAACTATTAGGTGTGCTATCCATACCTGCCCATAGGCCAAGAGAAAACTGCTCTTGGCCTAATCGAGAATCATTTTCGCGTAATTTTTCTAAAGCGCAGATTAAGCTTCCAGCTCTTTGAAACTGTTGAGATGTTAGCAAGCGTAATGTGTAGCGTTTAATAACTGCAGTGCCTGCGCCACGTTTCCCTTTAGTCAAGCGACGGTATATCATTTCCCATGCAGCAACGGCTAGGTAGGCTTCGGTTTTACCACCACCAGTAGGGAACCACAGAAGATCTACTTCTTCATGAGATTTAGGCAAATCACCAGTATCTTTGTTCGGAATAAGAGATTCTAAAACGAGCAATTGAAAGGCTAACTGGAATGGGCGCCATTTGAAGTTCTCAACAACATCATCAGCAAAGTAATCCGGGCTTACATACTCAAAGTCCTTTGACTTAGCTTCTCCGGCATACTTTTTCCCAGAATGTAGCATTTGCATCAGCATAGCCTTGTTAGCGATACGGAAGGATTCCATTGCTAATGAAGAGTTTTGTAGTCCTTTAATTCCATCCTCCATTCTTTGAGCTGCACTTTTCAATCTCTGGATAATGCGCTCTTTCGCTGCAAGATATCTACCATCTAAAACTTCGTTATCAAGCTCATTAATCCACGCTCGGTAGGCAAAAATAAGTTCTTGATATCCAGAAAGTAGTTGTTGATCAGTTGCCGCATCAACATCCGCTATTCTCGTTATGCTAAGAATGTTACTGCTGAGGTTTGGGTACTTACTCTGATCTATTTCTGTACTAAAGTCTTTCACTTCATGAGTAGGCATCGCCTCAGTGTATAATTGGGTTGGGCTTGCTTCCCCATCAAAAGACCAATCAACAGCAACACCATGCCCAACAGCCCAAGGAACCCGTTTTCTATAAGCTAAGTTCAGTTCCTGCTGCTCATCATCGAGTTTGAATCGTTCACTACTTGGGTACTCTCTGATATTACCCTCTAAAACAGAGACCTTGATACCGCACTGGTATAAACATTTTTCAGGATCTAACCGCTCACCTGAGCTTGCATTGTTTGACATTGCGATGGTTACAACCTTTCCTGAGGTTATAGGTCTTACCGTAATATCTAGACGTGCGCGTCCATCAAGTATTTCACTCTTTCGAGATACTACTTTTTGTAGATCTTCTTCATGAGATAGTTCAGAGCGTTGCCACTCAAGCATTTTCCCTTTGGTATAAGAGCCTGCTGTAATATTCAGCCGCAACGATGTATTTGCTTGGATAGCGAAAGATATAGCCATTGATGATGGTTTAAAATCATTGGCGAGAGCTTCGGTAGTTGAATCATCATCTTTGTCGTCATTTGTATCATCGATACAAGCAGCAGCAGGAAAGAGAGTCCCTATAAGGTAACGTTTATGAGGAGCATCTTTTAACCTCTCTTGCTCCCCTCCTACAGGTCCAATAAGCTGTGTTCTTAAGTAATGAATTAGCTCGAGCCTTGCTTGGGTAAATTCGTTCATTTGAATTCTCTATAGTATTTTTTTGACAGCGCCAAAGCAGAGTACCCTGTACGGTATGAATTTAAATTGAGTTGATTAACCTTATGTTTAAGGTAGCCTTCAAATTAACTTGCTTGGAAATTATTGGCATTGTGGCTTTATCTTGCTGCTTATATAATACTCAACTTATTGCAATTCAAAAAGAGTAGCCCCGTAAGTATTTCTCATCGTGTGAGGGTGCTCTACCTTATTATCGTTTACTAAAGTAGCTCCTCCCAGAGTCATGAATTCCCCCTTCTCTAAAGCTTCCAGAACCTCGGCCTTGTTTTTGCGCGGCTAAATCGGGGTGCTTAGCCAAGGCATCTCGTTCCCTTATAGCAATCTCTTCAGCTGTAGCCCTACGTACTTCTTGGGACTTTTTAAGTTCTCGAATCGCTCTAGACATGTCAAACCTCATAGGACTTTTCATTTGATATTTCATCGTACATTAATCAAACACCTCAGCAATTGACCAAAATTAAGTTATTCCCTACCACCCTCTCAAATTTTCGACATTCCATTACTTTTCATTACACACCTTATAAATTAAGGGATATACTATTTCTAATTCCTACATGGAGGCAGAAATGGATACTCAACAGACCACCCAAAGCTTTCAATCGCTTAAACAAGGGGCTGATGCTTATATCAAGCGTCGAAACTTACGGTTACTCGCTAATCATCGTAAAGAGCTGCGCAATTTCACTCGAGCAGAAGCTTCCACCTATTTAGCTATTGATGCTAAAACTCTTGATCGATATGTTACTTCTGCAGGTATCGACCCTCGTCGCCATGAGGATTCTCAATGGTCGATTGATATAGAAGAAATGTATCGCGTAAGAGACTTATTACCGGAAACCTTACGTAAAGAGCCGAAATTCCAGCGTGGTGAAAAGCAGTCAACGCAAGTTATCGTAATCCAAAACCAAAAAGGTGGTGTTGGTAAGACAGTATCTGCCGCAACTGTAGCATCGGGCTTAGCGACGGAGTTTCACCAAGAATATCGAGTAGGGTTAATCGATATGGATGGCCAGGCGACTCTGTCTATGTATTACGCGCCAGAAGCTGACCAGGAAGGCAACCTTTCTGTGGGCGATCTCATTATGCGTAACTTTGACTTAGACGAGGATGAAACGTTCGAGCAAGCGGTATCTGAAGCGTTCTTAGAAACCACCATCCCCAACTTACGTATTCTTCCTGCTTCGCAAAGTGACAGAGCAATTGAAGGGTGGTTTCATGAACAAGTATTCACACATAAGCTACCATCCCCCTACTCTATTTTGGCCGACATCATCGATGCAGTAAAAGATGAATTCGACATCATCATCATTGATACGCCGCCTTCTTTAGGTTACGCGACTTACAATGCGTACTTTGCAGCAACAAGTGTTGTTTTCCCATTATCAATTACCGAAAACGACATCGATGCAACGTGCTCATACTTTAGCTATATCCCACAAGTTTGGGCGTTGTTAGCCAATGCGAATCATCAAGGCTATGATTTTATGAAGATATTGCTGACGAACCATCGTGATAGCTCAACGACTACCGAGTTGATGAATAGCCTTTATGAACATTTTGCGCCTTACTTATATTCTAAAGAATTCAAGCATAGCGAAGCTATTAGGCAAGCATCTTCTTTACTTGCCACCGTTTTCGATATGTCAAAAAGCGAATACCCGAAAAGCAAATCAACTTTCCAAACGGCGCAGCAAAATGGTTATGAAGTAATTAGCCAAATTCAACGGGATATTTTGAGTGTTTGGCGCGAACAGGAGCAAGCATAATGGCAAAAAAACGTGGTGGTAGTCCACTAGGTAATACACCAGGCGCAGTTGAGGCTCAACAGTCAGCAGCAAAAGCGAACCTGACCACATTAACGCAACAGCTCACGGCTGAGCTGGATAGAGCCGGCACTAATGCAGCTGAGTTTTTGCGAGAACAGTTTGGAATTGAGTCTGTCGGTCAGAGCGTGGTTTGGCAGTTAGCGTCGGGGAATAGCGCGACCTTCAATGAAGTGACCCTGTCATACGAACAAGTTCGTGATGAGACGTTTGTTACCTTTGATGTGAACGGACGCGATCAATCGCTTCTTACGGCAGAATCTCTATCTGATTTGAACTCCCTTGAATTTCAACAGTTCTACCCTGCTGTAGGTCGACAAATCGATGGCAAGATTGATGTATTAGATGGCTCTCGCCGTCGAGCTTGGTTCTTACTTCAAGGAGGTCGAGTTAAAACATTCCGTATCCTTATTACTCAGAATGAAATCTCTGTCAGTGATGCTAAGGCGTTGGCCAAGCAGCTACAAACTGCCAAAGAACATAATCTGCGTGAAATTGGACAACAATGCATCGCCATCAAATCGGCCAACGAAGAGATAACTCAGGCTGAGATTGCAAAACAAGTTGGGCTTAGCCAAGCCGGTGTAAGTAAAGCGATGAAAGCAGCCAGTATTGACGAGAAGCTGGTTAAACTATTTCCGGTTGTAAATGCCCTTTCACACCCAGATTATGCCCTACTCGATAAGGTGATGAAGACCTGCGAAGACAAAAAACAACTTACAGACTTCGTAAAGAAGATCGAAAAAAGCCTTGTCAATATTCAGGCTGAATATTCGCTGGAAGACCAAAAAGACGCAATTGTTGCAGCGATCAAAAATGAGCTAAAAGTCGCAGAAGCGAAGAAAGGGACAGACAAAGCGGAAGTCACTCCCCTCGTCCAATTCGATAGCAAAGGCATGTTTGCACGTAAACGCGTTAAAGGGAGAAATTTCTCGTATGAGTTCGGGCGGCTTTCAAAAGGAATACAGGAAAAGCTCGATGAGGCAATACAAAAGGTTTTAATGGAAGAGAGTAACAATGAGTAATGAGTATTACCCTTTACAAGTTGAGCTTCTGGAGCACTCTAGATCAATAAAATCTCAGGCTATGACTATTATTCTAAAAAAGCTACCTGATGGCAAAGATTTAGAAAGTCTCCAAGTATTATCATCTATGATCAATAGTATTGATAAGCTTGAGCTAGACTTTAAAGAGAGCCTGAAATCTAGTGGAAGTTTGGATAAAAAACTGAAACTTATACAAGATATCTATACGGAATCTAATGCTCTACTTTCCTTTATAAAACACTAATAAAAATAGATTTATTCATGTAAAACGTCATTTTTCAATGACGTTTTTAAAATTAAAATTTATAAAGAGTAACTTAACACTCTTTCAATCCATACTGCTCCCCTACTGTGCTACAAAAGTATGTCCTTCCTACTAGATGCATTTTCAACGCAACTTTCTTATCAGGCTCAACTGAAATTTTCATAATCTCACTGTAGCTATCGCTATCTAACGTCGAGTGAATTAATTCAGGTAACCCTCGTACAGCATCTAGCTTAATAACGTTTTGTGGATAGGATTGCTCTAAGACGACCTCATCAAATACTCGTCCTTTTAACACCAACATGGCGTTAGTGGTACAGTCACTGATAGTGTCGGACAGGGACAAAACCAAGCAACGCTCTGTTGGGTCTATGTTAGATAGCTCTCGCAAATGAATATATACGGGCATATTTCTAAAAACAGCTTCACTTTTAGCCATGATAAGTAACCCTGCAAGTTCATCTTTAACCGTATTGATTCGAGAGCTTTTCATTATTTGAGAAAAGTTTGGCGCAGCAAAAAGCAATAACGCCCCTAATACACTAATCGTGATGATGAGTTCTATAAGTGTAAACCCCCGTTGGTAAGCTCTATTTAACATGAGTTACTCCCTAATTACTCCGCTTTGATTTGTCATTATTCAGCCTGAATAATGACAAACATTGTTTAATTTAAATGAATCTAAATCGGTTAGTTTTCCACTCTAACGCATCAATTAATCCACTCTCATACATCCCTGCCCAGTCGTAAAAAAATGGTGCAAACCCCTGCCCTCCAGTGATATGTGAAAAAGCGATACAAACTATCACTACGCCAGCAGAGATTGCGTATTCCACAGGGTCACCGGTTCTAAACCGCCCACCGAATAAATGAAACCGCCTGTCACTGTATGGCGAAAATGGCACTCCAGATACCGTCATTGCGTCAGTTAAAATATGACTTACGCCCCCCCAAGCGAACGCCATGCCAATCCCTTGATAGTCCCATATAAAAGTAAAAACGAGTGCCACAACGAGCCAATGGGTAAAAACATGGGTAGGACCTCGATGTTTTATATGCCGACCGACGACCTTAGCAACATATTCAAGCCAATCAGGTGCCGTGGCACCTAACACACAAACAGGTACATGAGGGGGAGAGATAACGGCACAAATCGACCCAGCAATAAGCCCATGATTCAGCCACTTCATTGAGTAACCCTCGGTTTAGAATGAGGTGGGAGGTAGGCAAGCTTTTGCAAATACTGATTTACACTGTCGCTGTAGGAACTCTCACACAATGCAACTAGTGCCAGTCGATGCTCGACGATTTTAGCTTCATGAGCTAAAACGTCTCGATGTGAGCTCGCGACTTTTTCAAGTAGTGCCACTTGTTCGTTCACGTTCGCCACACCTTGGGCAACCCGCTGCTGTGAACGTGCTTCAAGTGATAGGTAGAGACCCATCAAGCGGTAAGCGTAGTTTCTATCAGCGAGAGCTTGCGTGAAGGAAGCAACCGACGTCGCTGTGGCCGTTCTACGCTGGTACTCCCATTGCCGCTCTCGAGATTGCTCCGTCGTAGAGTAGAGCGGCATTTTTCCAACAATCCCGACATAGTGTTCTGAAATTTCAGGCCAATCATCACTGTTGTATTCATCTAAGTTCGTCCTCATTCCAGCGACAAGGTTTAAGTCGAGTTTGAATTTACTCTTCTCTGGATAACAGTTGAGTACGGTCTGAAAGATAGCATCTGGGTCAATCTTAGGCGCAGGCTTAAGAGCAGGAGTGGAGGTATTGTAATGAGGAGCATCGCCTTTCAATGTCGGCAATTCGAAAGGCTTAATCTCCGGTGGCTGCGCTGTTGGTTCATCCCAGGGTGTAGAAATCCCCCAATCATTGGCGTAAGCCACGGAGCAGAACAGGAAACACAGCACTAAAAGGCCATACTTAATCGGCACGCGTAGACCTCCGTCCGCTACCAAGCATTTGTAAGCCGCCAATCACAGCTCCAGCTTCCCACGCGCCCGCAACAACGCATAAAGCAACCATGAACCAAATTAAAGCTTTTGTAGTGTCATAACTGACATCACTCTCTAAATTGATGCGCTGTGGTTCGCGTCTTTCGACGATGGGACGAATTGACGGGGGAAGGCGACCTTCTTCACTACACGCCATCAACCAAACCTTGGCAGACAGTAAACATTTTCGTGCAATTTGAGCTTTGCGACCTGTCAACTTATGAGCATCATCAATGAAAAGCAAAGATTGAGTATCAACTAGGTAATCTGCCAATAAGTCCGCTTTCAATTGGAGATTAAGTTTGCTCCAAGGAGTAAAATAAGTACCTTCTTCTTGGCTACTTGCATACCATTTTTCAATCCCTTTAACCTCAACCCAGCTAGATAATGGCATTAGCCCTTCAAGCAAAACCGGTTGTGGTTTCTTTCCCCAAATTTCATGTCGGCTATCGCGCAACCGTGTAAGCCAACGGCTTTTACCAGAGTCATGAGCTCCGGTAATAAGTTGGCACTGAGTTCGGCGTAAACTCGTTTCTTTCCTATCTCGACTTGGTGCAAAGCGGCGAGGGGAGTCTACGATCAAAGGGGTTACATAACGGGTCCCATCTTTTCGCTGACGTTTATGATCGGTTCTAAGTTTTAAAAATCGCATGCTCTTCTTTCCTAACCGCTACAGCATACAAGCGAAGAACAACAAAAAAAGCGAGGCCTAGTTTCCTGCGAACAACTCAAAATAAAAATGTAATTGCGTTGTTTATTGATGCAGTTAAAAAGCAGCGTGAAGAAAAAGCGAAGTGGACGAGGAACATGGGTTAAATTCGCGCAGCTCCGCAAGTTTCAAACCGAAGGAAAGGGGTAAACAATCTGATGATGAATATCAATGATCGATAATTGATGAAGTGATCGAAATTAACGACCGTATTTTTCGCGCATAAGGGGTCTATGACGGGGCTGGGTGATGCCAAACTATAGCGTTAGCATCAACCTCACTTTCCATCATAAAAAGCACAGATTATTGGTTTTTCTTCGTGATGATTTATCAGGTGCGATTTACTGTGACAGATTAGTTAGGGCTGGGCCTAGTCACACGGCTCGCCACACCGCTGCAGGTAGAGGCGTTACTCTCTTCCGTTTCCTATACTGGTTTGTGTACCGACTTAACCAACCTTACAGACAGGCATATCACCATAGAACCTGTTTATCGATCGTTCATACCACACCATTGTCCAATCACGTCCCCCGTAGACGACATCACGTTGTCACTTACCCATTGCTTTCATCAAACAAGCTTGATGACCTCCCATTTATTTCACGTCGCTGGCGTATTTATCCGCAACGACAGAGACGGTAAGAATCTCCATACACTCTTTTGTTTTTATGCCTCTCCCACAGTTAAAAGGAGCATGAAGTTATAACGAGAGGGTTAGTGCGCAAAAAGAGTAGGGTATAGGATCCGATCAAGTCAGAGATCTTTGGACATGATGATCATATCAATTACATAGCATTAAATGACATTATTTAGGCTAGGTAATTCCTCCATTACCTAAAACATGTCATAATTACCTAAATATTGTTATCTATGGACATAGTGTGAAATGAGTGATGAAGAGTATTTTTATCCAGTCGTAAGCGATAACTTACCAAAGCACATAAAGAAGGGTCATCAGCTGGTTTTCAGTCGACAAGATTTATCGGCAAGAGAAGCAGATATGTTCGCTTTAATGATCGCACATATGAAAGCGGCGGACTGGGAACAAAAAACCCCTCATTACGAATTCACTTCGCATCAACTATCAGAATGGTTAGGTGTCGAGTCTAAACATATTGGCAGTAACTTAAGCCCAGTAGCAAACCGCTTAGCCAGTAGAAAAATAGGCATCAAAGTCGACACATCTAAAGGTGATATAGAGTTTGATTATCGGCCGCTATTTAAGCACATCGCTTATAAAAACGGTGTGCTTACTATGGTTCCTAACGATATGCTGAAATCAGAGTATATTGAATATAATCAAGGTTTTGCTCTCATTAACACTCGCAATTTCTTTGACGTTAAAAAAGAATATTCCAAACGCTTATACGAACTACTTAGCCGCTTTAAAGATAAAGGCTTTGAGATGCACACACAAAAGTTAAGTGAGCTCAAAGGAATCTTTGGCCTTCTGGATGAAGCTGGTAAGTTAAAGAAAGATAAAAGCTCTTTTAAAAACAACAGTGTGTTTATGAAGCGTTGTATTCGTGAAAGTATCAAAGAGCTTTCCGAGCATCCTCAGATCAGCAAAGAGCTTCTATTTTTAGAAAGTAGTCAAGGGGATAAAGGCTTTGAGGTTGTTAAAAAAGGACGAACAATTACCGGAATAAAGTTTCTTTTCCGTTGGATAAAGTTAGGCACAATAGATGAGCTAAACCAACATGAAGCAATGAAAACCATTAAGGATCTAGAGCTAAAAAGGCTTCAAAACCAGGTTCGCCTCACCGAATCCGAACTGGAGTCATTAGCTATCGCTTACCGTTACGTCGGTAAAGAAAGTCATGCATTGAAAGTCGAGGAAAGTCTCTCAAGGCGGCACTTAACTCAAGACGAACAAAACCATGAAGATGACAACGAGCTAGAATCTTTGATTGAGAAAATAGAGACACTTTCAGAACTAAGTAATAGCCCAGATTACTAATTTCGAATAGAAGACATTTTCTAGGTATTTCGATCTCATTAATGACATATTTTAGGCAACAAAGAGTGATTCAAGACACAATTTAGGTGTTTTGGTGATAAGGCTCATATAGATTCAAACTCTAGAAAGGGGAACTCATAAGAATACATGTCATAGCAAAGAATAACGCCTTGTTTAAACTAAAATATGTCAGCATTCAGAAGTAAACACCTAAAATGTGTCATTAGTAAACCTGAGATGCGATCAATAACACCTAAAAGATGTCACCAATGAACCTAAAAAATGATCATCAACACCTAAAATTAGATCATAATCACCTAAATCTTGTTATCCCAACACCTAAAAGATGATCATAAAACATGATTAAACCCATATAAATCAATACGTTGCGAAGACTATAGGTTTTATAGATTTATACTTAACATAGAATAATATAGTTAAATATAGATCTTTATAGTTTGTGTGGATAACTGGAAAATCAAAGATTTACACAGTTACCCACGACAACGATCAATTTCATTTTTCTTCTTAATAAATTTTTATCCAGTCACATTTTAGGTAAGAACAACCAATTTAGTTCTCATCCCTTGCTATAACGTGAGAAAAGGAGGTGGTATGTCTAATTATGCATATCTACGTGTTTCAAGCGATAGTCAAGATGTGGCAAACCAAAAGCATGGTATCTATGAGTACTGTAATAAGGTTGGGTTAGCTAACTTATGTTTTGTTGAAGATGTTATTACAGGCAAAAAAAAGTGGCATCAACGTAAGCTCGGTCAGCTTATAGAAGGAATGGGAGCCGGAGATAAACTCATTTTTTCAGAAGTGAGTCGTATAGCTCGCTCAACACTTCAAGTATTAGAAGTTCTTGAAGTCTGCATGGCAAAAGGTATTGATGTATACATTGCTAAACAGAACATGCAACTAGATGGATCCATGCAAGCAAAAATCACAGCAACGGTTCTCGGACTTGCGGCAGAAATAGAACGAGAGTTTATTTCTATGCGGACTAAAGAAGCATTAGCGGCTAGGAAAAAAGCCGGTATCATTTTAGGTCGTCCTAAAGGTGAGGCGGAAAAACTCAAGCTGGACCCGAAGCGAGAGCAAATAGAACGTTATTTGGGAATGGGGTTAGGTATTAGACCTACTGCAAAATTGATCGATGAAGCGCCAAGCACATTAAGGGATTATGTGAAACGGAAAAACTTAAAAGCAAAAGTTATTGTTTAGTGTCTGCTAACTCTAGCCTTAGCTTTAAAGACTCCATCTCTAGCTTTATTTTTTCAGCTTGAAGGTTTTGGTACTCTTTCATGGAGAGCATTATTGCAATCGGTTTTCCATATCTTTTTATCTCTATAGGTTCATTTTGAACAGTTTCTAGTAGTGATTTAAATTTTGACGTTGCTTCATTAGCATTTATAGATTTCATAATAGCCTCTTTCCTTCAATCCTAACTGTTTCGATAAATATGAACAAACTCAATAGTGTCCATAAAGGTGTACCTTTGTGGACAGTTACGAGACTGCATCACAAATTTGTACATTTAGTCTTATAAATATTTAGTGTACATGTACACTATTTAAATTACCTCTTAATGTTCACTTTGGATGCAAATATGAACCTTGGTTATGCACGAGTCAGTACTGATGACCAAAATCTTGATGTTCAGATCTCCCAGCTTAAAAAAATTGGCTGTGAGAAGATTTTCCAAGAAAAAGCCAGTGGAAAATCGACGGAGCGTGAAGCTTTGGCGAGATTAATTGATTTCGCTAGGGAAGGGGATGTCGTACATGTAACCAAAGTGGATCGGATTGCCCGAAATACTATCGATGCATTGCAAGTTGCCGATCAGCTGTCAGAAAAAGGCGCAGGATTGGTGTTCCATGATCTCGGTGATTTAGACATCAATAGTGATGTAGGTCGTGTTATTTATACCACCATTTCCGCCTTCGCAGAAATGGAAAGAAAACGTATTTTACAGCGCTGTAACGAGGGTAGGGAGCGCGCAAAAGAAGAGGGGCGGCATCTTGGCCGATTTCCTAATAAAACATTGCACAAGCGCATACAAGAACTTGCTGCGCAGGGAATAAACAAGCATGCCATCAGTAAAGAGCTAGGGTGTAGTCGAACGACGGTTTATAAGGTATTGAGTAACCCTTCTTCTTAGGTATCAATACGTAAACTGTTGGAAGGTTCAGACTTAAAAAATTGAGAGCGTTACCTGAAACTCAACACTTGCACTTTTTTTGCTCAATTTCATTGATATACAATAATGCTACTCGATTCATATTGCATGTCAGGACGAATGATGCAAAAACGCGAAGAAGATGTACATTATGTTACGATTGATGAGTTAGAAAATGACTTTGAAGTTTTAACTGGTGATAAAGCAGTAGCCAAGGCTCAAGCCAAGCTTTTTTCGATCAGATATCGTGGCGAAGTGATTGATGCTGTTCGTTTTCAGAGGGGATTAATATCTGAAGACGACTTGCAACTAGCCAAACATATACGGTGGCAACACCATAAAAACCATAGTCGAAACCTTGCTGCGAATATGATGGCGGCAAGGCGTAATAAACCAGCTAACACTGCCGCTCATCATATTGTGGCGTGGGATCACCCAAGAGCTGCAAAATCTCGCCTTCGATTGGCGGCGTTTGGTATCGATATTGATCATGAAGCGAATGGGGTTTACTTACCTAGATTTAAAAAGCATATCCCCCATAAGGCGATGCCAAGTGCTAAGGCACACTCTGTTACCCATACTCATCAATACTACCTGAATGTAGAGTTCCTTTTGGAAGATACTATTGCAGAAGGTCTGGGACGCCCAGGTATTATTGATACATTGAGAGAGGTAGGCGAGGATCTTGAAGCGGGAGAGTTCCCATTGAGAGAAGCGATTCAATCTGTTTAAGGATGGTTATGACAGCATTTAACAAAGTGTTTATTGTCACCCCCAATGCGAATGATTTTGCAATCTTGCAAGAATCTGCATTGGAAATGTCCCTTCAAGTAACCACAAACGAACCTATCCAGCTGTATGGAGAATCTGTTAAAGACAGTTGGAGAAGTATTGATATTGAATGGTTAGATGTTGAAGGTGAAAACACATTACCTAGGCCTGATGTTGCTGCTTGGGGAGCGGTTACTTTCGCTGTGCCAGCTGCCATTGCTGATAAGCTTGGTGCGTTAAGCGAGAATGTCGAATTCTTGCCATTGAGTCTAAAAGGACAGCCTTGGCGAGCATTAAATATTATTACTCAAATCGATGCTATTGATAGCTCTGCTACCGAGTATAACCTTCGCAATGGGAAACCGAGTCGTACTAGGCCGTTTAAGAAACTCGTTTTGAATAGAGAAGCCATTAATGAAGCTGGCTTATTCAGAGTAAAAGGTGCGGGACTCAGAACGTTTTGCACGGACAAAAAAGGTGGATTGTACGATAGAGTCAAAGAACTAAATTTGACTGGCTTGGATTTCAAAGAAGTGCTTGTTTCTAGCTAATCAGAGATTAGCTAGAAGTAATTGTAATTAAAGGAGTATGGTAATTAAGGCCAAACTCCTTTCAATCTTATTATTGTGATGATGTCACTAACAGAGAGTCGGAAGTTTTAGGCTGCCATTGGGCTTTTGATTGTTCCAATGCGGTTAACAGAGAGTAGTACTTTATTTTATATGGCCATTGATTCGAAGGGTGCCAAAAGTCAACGAAGTAGAAACCTTCCGACTGATATAGCCACTCGCCTTCTTTAGTTAACCCTTGTTGTTTTAACTTGTTCTCGATCAAAGGGAAAGTATGGCCACAAATAATAATGTCAGGATTGACTCGTTTAATTTGTTGCCAAATCCACGTCCAGTCAGATTCAACGTAGCTAGTTAGATCTTCATTATTTGAAGAGCTTTTTCCCGCACTCTTTTTAATGTTGATGATTGCACAGCTCTGGAAGAGAACGTCTAGGTTAGCGTCTTGTTTATAATTTTCGTTAAATGGTTTGACTGTGCCATTGCGAACTAAGTGATCTAAGCCGTCCAACCATTGAGCCATCGTCCACCACATTGGCTTTCCAAGCACGGATAATGGTTTATTCAGGTAGTCATTTAAAGCCCAATCTTCTTTTACTTCACTTGATGACTCATAGGCTTCTTTCATCAAGAATAGAACCTTAAGCTGACTTTTTTGCCATAAGTCATCATCTAAAATACCATCAGAGATAAACAGACTGCCTTTGTGTTTTTCGGTAATTTTCCAATCAGAGAAGTTCATTTCTTGTCCTGTTTTTATTGTCTTCAATGGTAAGGGTTTTTCATTCCCTTCTAGGGGGAAGTAATTACAAGTTTCCTCGGACATTAAGATAATGATGCCTTGCTAAACACTACAATCCGTTTTGGCCACTTCTTATCCTTTACCACGAAAAAGCATGTCATGGCCAAAACATGCGTCACTGCGTGACACTGGCCATCACATAAACGTCGTAAAGGATAAGGCGGCTCAAAGCGGACTTTCGTAGCAAGGCCGCTTAAAAGATCTATTACCAACCCCCATCCCCCAAGCTTGGGGGCATGTGCGACAATTTAACATAATGTGGAATAATGCAAAATTGCACGCGCCTAACGTCAGCAAGCTGCCGGGCACTGGGCAACTTCAAGCATTATTGGACATTATGTTAAATTGTCGCCACCGCACTGAAAAGCGTGCTCTAAGGTAGCCAGCAAAGCTGGCGCAGTTTATCTGCCTTGCCCAAAAAGACGGACAAAGCAGGGTGACGCATCAAAACACAAACAATGTGTTTTGATGCGCGGGTGAGGTCAGCGTTTTATGATTCAGCACTTGCGGTACGTTCGTTGTTGTCCGTTCCGGCCAATCCATAAAAGGCGCAAGCTATTTTATGGCGTACCACCACATCCCCCGCCCACCCAATGCTGCGCCCCATTTTGGGGTTACTCCTAGTTTTAATCACCTAGGTATATTCAGCGCCTGTATTAGCGTTGAAGTATGAATTTAAAGGCGCAGCGTGGGCGTGTCGTGGTGGTTAGTTAACTAAATCTATATTCAAATCATTTATAAGATGCTTAATACAGTCGTCAAGAGTACCTACACAATCATTTCAAAAATACTATCCATAGTCTTAGACTGCTCTAACTTCTCAAACTTGTCTGCTCTTATGGTTTCTTGGATCCTAGGATAAGGATTCATTCCGCTATCCTCGCCAATTGTAAAGTTAAATCCGTCAATATCCCCAACTCTAATCTCTCTATAGCTAAAGTTAACCGAGGTTTTTAAATGATTAAGGTGCAGATTAATTAACTCGGAGCTTAGCATTTTCCCTGCATTGAGATGAATTAGGTAATAGCACATATTATTGGAATGGCACCATCTGATAAATTTGGTATGGCTTTGATCTATACCGTAAGAGGGCGAAAATACTATATGGCCTACACTATTTGTTAAACGTTCTCGAATTGTTGTGCGCAATTTATTTGAGTCGGTTGTCTCTTCCGTGTCTATGATTTGTTTACATATAGATTTTACTTGTGACAGAGGTAACTTAGTCGTGAAGTATGATTGTGCAGGATTCTTTCGCTTAAATTCCAAAAACTTAATTTTTCCCTTTGATAGAACTACTGCATCAATATCGTTTGGATGATTATGAAATGCAGGATAGAGAACCTCATAGATAAACCGCCTAGTAAGGAGTAGAGATGATTGCTCTTGAGAAGATAATTCCTTTTGGAGATACGTAATTATCGCAGCGTCAGTTTCTGGTTTTTTATTTTTTGCGGGACGGCTTTGTTTAAGTTTATTGTGCTGAGAAAGTTGGCACAAAAGCTTTTCTGCACTATCAAATATTGATGATGCTATTTTTTTGCTCTCTAACTTCAGTACGGCTTTATAGGCTTTGAATTCACCGGACTCATCGTATCTGGCGATCACAACAGTCTCTTTTTTGTCTATAAGTTCCCGAATAAGAGCTATGTCAACCCTTGACATATGCATTGAATAACTTCGCCCCAAAAATCGAACAAAAATACTCTTTTTCCCATAGTCATAGGTACATCGAAACCAGTCGAAAGAGGTGAACTCTCTACCAAAGTAGTTTTCTACGGACTTCTGAAAATACTGCTCGCTAATAAAAGACTCGAGCCTTTTCGTTCCTTCCCAGTGTAGTAAAAAATCTCTAAATTCATTATTCATACGCAATCGATACAGTGTGATTTTCTGTTAACTTATTGCTTATTTTAAATAAAGTCTATTTTTCTGAGTTTCACCTAAAAGATGACAATCCTTGTCAATAATAAAAAGGGAAGAGTAAGAAGAGTTGTACTCTTCTTACTCTGTGTGAAAATTCTAAGCAGCTTGATCACATGCTCCGTGTTTTGACTTTTCGATGAATGGCTTCATCAGCTGAGCGACAGCTCTGAATACCGGAACGACAACAGAATTCCCGAACTGTTTATAGGCCGCTGTATCAGCACACACTATTCGAAAATCATTATCTTGCTCCGTTCTGTCATATTCCGGTTTTTCAAACCCCATCAGACGGGCACATTCCTGAGGTGTTAAGCGACGAGGAGTTTTGTAGAGCGGGTCAAACTCAGGGGCATAACGGCCTTTCGCCTCATCGTATTTTTTTTCTCCTTCCTTAATCATATCTTTGTATTGCTTATCCGAGCATTCCGGATATTCCTTGCGGAATTTATTAGCGTGCGCGATCGCTTCTTTTTCACGCTCCTGATTTTTTCTTATTGCATGCTCTTTATTTTTTTCAAGATATTCAGCAGAAAGTCCGTCTTGGTTAATAAGAATCTCAGAACCATCTTTATAATAACGAGCTGACAGCGTACGGGTTACTGACTCTGGGTTTCTAGGATCTATAAGGCCAAATCCAAACCCATTTCCTTTAGTTTGGTGCTTAAGCGCATAGTGATACAAGTAGTTCCACAGGTTTGGGGTCAGTGTGTATTTCTGCTTTTCTTCTCTGGTGAGGGGACACAAAATGTCTTCCACACGATATCTTGATTCTGGTTTCTGAATATTGCGCAGTGACAGGTTAAGGTAGCTATTATCTGCTTTGGCCAGATCTTTTCTGATACCGACAAGCACAATACGTTCTCGATGCTGGGGTGTGAAATGAGCACCGTCAATAATCGTTGGCTCAGGTTTGCGTTTTCTTACTGCCTCAATTGCTTTTTCTATATTCTCACCAGAATTACTTATGTCAGCAACATGGTAGCCAGCTCTGTCTAGAGAGCGAATGATCGTAGCAAAAGTGTTGCCTTTATCGTGACTCTTAAGGTTTTTAACATTTTCCAAAACGAAAAACTTTGGTTTCCGAGTCAGCAGGATCTGCTCAACATCAAAGAATAGAGTACCCTGAGTATCACATTCAAAGCCATGAGATCTGCCTAACGAGTTTTTCTTCGATACACCTGCCAGAGAAAACGGCTGGCATGGAAAACCTGCAAGTAATACATCATGTTCAGGGATATGTTTCAGGATACTTTCCCGTTTTTCCTGTTCTGTTGCATTGCTGTCTCCACTCTTGGTTATTTGAGTTATATCCATTAGGGATACATTTTTCTCTGGGTTCTCATCTGCACTGTCTAGGAAGTAAGGTAATTCAGCTTCATTGACGTAATGATTGGCAAGGTATGTTCGTCGAGCTTTCTGATCCCACTCACTGGTAAATTCACATCTGCCGCCAATATCCTCAAATCCTTTTCTCAGACCACCGATCCCAGCAAATAGATCGATAAAGCTGAAGTCCGGGTTGTCCCAATGTGCTGGTTTTGCCGGTAGCAGTTTACTGCGAATATCTTTTATTGCTCTTTCGCTGAAACAAATCACATTTGAACTAGGTGATGCTTTCCATCTGTTTAGCTTCTCCCTAGTTATTTCCTGCTCATAACCACATTCCAGTTCTTTGAGTTTCAGTGCAAGGTTTTTCTGGTCATAAATTTCGACAAGAAGTTTAAGTAGGTTATTGCTCTCAGAGATTAGGCGTTGCGTGCGAAGTGTATCCTCACGGTCACCACAGTTAAGGATTTCGTTATTTTTCATGGAAGATTAATTGTGTTTAAAGGGATATTTGTGTGTGATTTTATCACACAAATGTCCCTTTTGGTATGTGATGTGTATGTAAATACAGTTGAATTGGCTGTTTTATACAAGTCTGTCACAGATTCTCATTAATTTGTAAGCCTTTTTAGTTCAGATAACTCATATAACTCACTTGCAGCTTTGTAGATATCGTTAAGCCGCCATTGAGAGCGGCGTTTATTCAACTTCGGATTACTCGGGTTATATTTGGGGGCCGGATCCAGATAAATGGTACCGGAATGAATGGCTTTAAATAGTTTTTCGGCGTTGGTATCCCGGCACCATAGTACTTCATCCGCAAACTTAACTTTCCATTTGTAACCTTCCGCAAGAGTGTGAGGTTCATCGTTACACTGTTTTTCTGCTGGAACATATACTACTTCGTTATGTTTAGCACCCCAGCAGTTTAGGATCCTTTCCAAAGACCAGCTTGCTGCAATATTTCCTTCTCTGTCTTCAAGCACTATTTCCATCTCTATCATCTGCCGTGTGATCGGTTTTTCCGGTTGGTAATAGCCAGGCTCATAACGGGTATAGCTTCTGCCATCTTCTCTCTTATCCTTAAAAGAGTGCACGCAACGGATTTTCAGGGTCAACTTTGTTTTCTCGTTCTCGACATAGGCCCTGTGTAGGCCGGTAAGACGGTAATCTTCCCCTTTCTGATATCCATATTTCATCATGAAATCTGCAAAGCTTTCTGCGTACAGACCTCCGTCAGGCTCCGGAGTAAACAAAGTTAGCTTTTTACGGGTAAAACACTTCAGTTCTATGCCGTATATATCTCCGTTTTTTTCAGCATTAGGTTTAATTCCACAGGCATGTTCAAGCGTATAGCCATGCACTTGAGTTCCGGTGAAAGGAATAGTGATGCCGTTTTTATCAAAACGGCACCCTAGAAGCGTTTTAGATGCTACGTTATCCCGGAGGACTTTTTCCAGTTTGACAGAGCCGCTGTCTCCGTTTGGTTGAATGGTTATTGATTTGCAAACTTTAGATCCATAGTAGGAACTAAGAGCTCTGAATTCTTTGACCAGAACTTCTCCCGGGTCTACTGCCATAATCGCAACAGCATGGCCAGACAGCGTGGAGCCTAGGATTAAATAGCGCGGGAGCCGGTCATCCCTTTTAATGTACTCCACCGACATTGAACGGGGCATTTCCCCTTTTTCGGTAACAAAACCTGATAGTCTAGCTTCCGGATACTGGGCATAAACAATAGCTTTACACTCTTTAGCTGGATGCAGAATGCCATCAGTACTCAGCCAAGAAAAACGGTGGAATATTGCTTGTGGTATTGCTTTACCTGGTTCAGAAGCTCTTTTTGTTATGCTGGTACTTTCGCCTCGGTCGCTAAACCGGAGGTCAAAAATAGAGTTCAATAGACTCGCATCCGAGTGATAATACACTTGGTTTTTATCATTCGCGTTTTTGGGAAGTTCTTTGATAAGAGCTAGTTGACAGTTATGTGGCCTGAGAAGATTTATGACGGTTTCCAGATCGGGGATGTCGAAGTGATCTAACTGATTGAATGTATACATTGTTATAGGTCTTATCCAATATATTGATGTACAACATTAAGAACTATTACATTTAAATTCAACGAAATGTGTGCGGTTGCTTCACTAATATCACACTATTTCTAATGCTTTCTTAAAGATCATTCAAACAGTAGTACATACAGGTTCTCAAACGACTTTCAACAAGTAGCTTTTTCCTGCTTTATTTCGCGTACCTCCTCACTCGTTCCTCCCTCAATCGGTGGCTCAACCAAGCCAATAAAAAATACAAACAGCGTATTTCCCATTGTCTTGGCCCTACGGGTCACAATCAGGGCTATGGGGTTGTCGCTGCCAGCCAAGTTCTGTCTGACCTTGGCTAAGTGCAGTGCATTCAGGTCCCTGTGTTGATTTTCCCTCGTGCGTTTTGCGCCAACTTCTTAACCTTTAAAACCTCAGAACCTGCCCGTAAAAAGTGAAATGGACGCTACGCGCTTTTGACGGGCAGAACCACGAGGTTTTGAAGGGAAGTTAGGCGAAAACGACGGTGAAAATTAAATCAAACAAGGAGCGTATCATGTCACATTCCCTTTCTTCCCAAGTTCACAGCACTACGGCAGTCAGCGCGAGCAACGTATCTCCGTTGCATCACTCAGGCTCTACAACAGTGAAAGTCTCGCCGCGTTCGGTGTTGGTGAATTGGTCGGAATCCTCTCGCTTGAATGAGGGAGAGGAATTCCCATTCAATATTTTTGAGGCCATCGCGTTAAAAGCGGCGTTAGATAATTCGCTTGGTGGTTACGATAAAACAGACATTTCGGTGAATTTCGATAATGGCCATCAGCACCGTTGCCGCGTCGATTTGGGCTGCGGTGGCAATGAGTGTGGGTTTGCGGATCACTGCTTTCGTGTGCTCGAGAACTCGCTATCGCTTGAGAAAAGTGAGCCGTCGCATTGGTATTTTACTGACGCCCAGGGGCGAGAACTGCTCGCACTGATTAAAACATATCAGTTAAATCGGCATACGGTGGCGTTGTCTCGCTCTCAGGTGTTAGCGAGCACCCGTTTAGCGAAAGCACAACAAGAAGCAGAGGAACTGGCAAAGGCAGAACAAAGGAAGGCAGACCATCAACAACGAGTGGAACAAGAGAAAGCGTTTCAAGCCTCTCTATCAATACCGGATTGGGCACTGGGGGCAATTGTGGCGACATACACGGTTTTTGATGAGGACAACAGCGATCCCTATGCGGATGATTACCGATTCAACACAGAGAAAACCATTATTCTCTCTTGGTCTAAACATACGCGCCGGTTATTTCCAGAATTGCGTAAAGCGTGCTTAAACCATGAGGATACGGCGTTTTTAGCGGATAAAGCGCAAAGCTGTGAGCATCGTGAAAACTATTCGATGGGGGCCGGTACCTATCTCACGAATAAGGATTTTATTCGTTGTGGTTGGTCGGTGCGTAAAGTGCGCTTTTGGCGTGAAGATAACAAAGCTATTTACGTTCCATTGGGTGAGCTGGCTCACGTAGTACAAGTATAAATGTGCGGGCTCATAGCATGGAGGTGTGACCATGTCACAAGTTCATTACTTCACAGTTGATGCTCGCTTAGTCCACTTGTTCGAAAAGTTAGCTACGTTGAATGTCGTGCTCGGCGAGAAGATAGTTACTAGGGAAGATTTTGAGCTGTTTTTGGAAAAAATAATCGAATGGCATAAATAGTAAAAAAGCCAAAGCAAATAATGCTTTGGCTTTTTGGATTGCTATTTAATTTACAACTAGCTTACTCGATTTCTGGGCAATTTTAATCGCAATGAGTTCATCAAGAATGTACTGTAGTTTATTTTTTAAATCAGCCTCTTTAGCCCAAACTAGAGGTAAAGTGATGTATAAACCTCGATCTTGTATGACTTCTATTCTTACTCCTACTGGTAATTTTCCTTGTAACAGCAATAAATTGAGAGCTAATTGTCCCTTAAGTTTTTCCATTCCTTTGGTTCCATTAGCATCTATGAGTCGCCACGCTAAGAAACTCTCAGGTTCATACTCAAGCGAAAGATCAAATCCAGCCATAGGTTTAACGGCGCAAAGCTGAAATATGTCTGGGCTGGCTCTTTTGAGCCAAGGTTCTTGCTCTAGTATAAATTTGATTTCGTCAGGGGAGATTTGTTCCTGGGTTGGAATTTGCTCGATTGGTTCACTTGTTAGCTCATCAGATGCATGGTTGTAAAGACTTGCATTTAGCAACTGAAGCTGTGTTCTATCTGCGAGCATGTTTCTTTGCTCTACACTCAGGTAGCTGTAACCTGCCCTTGCTCCTACAAAGATATTTGCTAGAGAATAGACTTTTTCTCCTAAATGTTCTTGAAGGCTAACTTTCATAGCATTGATATTGTCCTTCTCTGGATTGAGAAGGACAAGGATCATCGCTCTTAGAGCGATGTTCTTATCATCAGAGTAAATAAGGTTAACGTCTTCATTGTTAATTATTCTTTGAGCAGTCTCGAACCAACGTTTAACATCATCGGAGTTTGCTTCTGGAGGTAAATTCTTTTTAAGCTCTTCAACGACCTCTATTAATTGCCAACCTGTATCTATATTAAACTTGCTGCACACCTTGAAAAATTCAATCGCGACAACCAGTTGGTTAGTATCTTCTAAATAAGAAGTTAGAATTGCATTCAATAGTTGATCTGCATTGCCTAGATAATTGGACAGCTCAGTTGTGAACTGAGGATGTGTCAATAGATGAGAATGAGTTGCCGCTATAATTGCGTCATTCAAAGCCATCTTTAACGTAAAAGCATGTTTGTCGACTGTTGGAGGCTCAACAATATCCAGAGTTAACTCTGAGGATTCATTATTACTTGTCAAAATGCGGCAGTTGATGGTACGTGAGTCATAGTTTTCATAACTACGTTCTACAAACATATCTAAACTATCTTGGTTAGTGAAACCAATATCAGATATGTGGCAATATGGCAGATAAGAGCCCCCTAAGTTTTGTGTCAGCCCTACAACTACATTTTTATCTCCCACTTTTCCTTTATTAACAAGGGAATGCATTGTGGTGTGATCAAAAACCTTCTGCCCATTCACATCAAAGCAATACTCTAGAGGAAGAAGTTCGTAAGTGAGAACGTAACGACTAAGGTAGCGTTTAGAAAGCATCACGTAGCACGTTGTATTAGGGGTCATTTCCATTATTCTTGTTCTCTATAATCGATTAATCCAGAGGCACGGTTCGGAAAGTGCTCGAAAAAAGCAGGGTTAGCTCTAGTGCCATCATTACATAAGAAAACTAGTTCTTCACGTGCTCTTGAACACATAACGTAGAGATTCATCTTAAAGGTTGTCAGGTCAGTATCATCAACAGTAAAAGACTGTAATTGAGGGATAAAAACAGCATCGAATTCTAGTCCCTTGCAGCTCTTACGATGTAATACCGTCACTACTCCTTGCGTGTCAAATACCAAGTCTTCGCTACTTTTATAGTTCTTACTACTGTATGACTGTACAGTATAGTTAATCAAGCGGTCAGCTATCTCTTTGACGAATAGTTCCCGATCTGTGTCATTGTCAACAATTACACCAACTTCTAATGCTGCTCTGTTTTTTAGTGAACGACAAATATATTGAATCTGCTGCTCAACGTTACTTACAACAACCAACTGAGGTTTGTTCCCTTGTCGATTAGGTAGTTTTGGAACACCAGTTGGTAGCCCTACATAAAAATGACTTGCTACTTTTGCTATTTGATATGTATTTCTGAAGTTAATTGTTAAAGAAAACTCACGCTCAGGTTTCTTGTTCAATTTAAGAGTCGTTCTAATGTCTTCTAAACTAGAGTGACGATTCTCTTCCAGTCTTTGATTCTCATCCGCAAGGATCGTTAATGCCCCATGCTCTAATTGCTTAGATGTCAGATGTAAGAACGAAAAAAGGCCAGGTTCGAAATCTTGTGCTTCATCAATAATCAAGTGTCCCCAATCGACCATTTTTTCTTGAGGTTGATCTAGGTACAAGTCACGCATTGCTAACCAATTGTATTGCCATCGTGCAAGCTCCAATGGTTCATATGAAGTCCCTGTCCACGCGCTATAGATACTAGGATCTGAGTCATACCGGCTTTTTGGGACGTACCACATCCCTTTTTTATTTGTGAATGGGTTGAATTTATTAACCCCCCATTTCCCGCCGACTTTTTTTAACTTGTCCTTATCCTCATAAGGGCAGTTCACAAATGCTCGGTCCCCATCAATAATGAGTGTTTCCGAGCTATGACCTGTAGTGATTCTATGTGACCTCCACCATTCGGGAAACCAAGTATGCATCGTTTTTGATTGCACGTTTCCATTTATTTCAGCTGCCACATTCTCTGTGTAACGCCTTAGAACACGGTTGTACATTAAAACAGTTACGTCACGGTTTTTATTAGCTAATATCTGCGCTCTAAGGAAGGCAATTACAGTTTTACCTGTTCCTGGAGGACCCGAAACCAGAATACTTCCATCGATAGGTGCATCTTCAAAAATGTCTTGTTGTTCTTCGCTTATTTGACGCGCATTAGGCATTCTCATTAGCTAAACTCCTGCTGCGCATTATTGACAATTTTAGTAAATAAGCCTTCATAATTATCTGTACCGATTAAAATCTTTCGGTCCAGTAAAAGGTTGTTATTCTCGCAACTAGTTTCTGAAATTATTGTACAAGAGTGACATGCAGCTTGGTTTAATCCCATAATGCCTAACTCTTGCTTTTCACTACACACTGGATCATTAGAGCACCAGTATGCAGTTTCTAACGCAGCTAACATTGCTGGAAACAATCTGTTAGCTTCGCCTTGCTGAACGAGTCCCCCCAAACTTCCTTCTGAATCACCATCAGCTGTATATATAAGCAGTCCGGCTTGACCATCATCAGCATAGATTCTCTCTCTTAGAGAACCACTAGAATACCCACTTTCAAAACTTAGCTGTCTAATTAATAGGTGGGCTAAAGTATGTAGAACTAGAAACTTCACGCTTGGAACTGGCAAATAAGTAGAGCTGAGCTCCGTATGGTGCTTATTCAACTTTTCAATTCGCAGCTTTAACTCTTGTGGCATATGCTGTTCCCAAGTGTTAATGACAGAGTTATCCATTTCAATGAATATGCCTTCGCCATAGACTTCAGTAGCAGGAAGCCACGATCTATTCTCCAAAGCGGTTTTGGGGCTAACAACGTTATCACTTGGTGATACGCGCTCAAATCCACAAAATGCACGTACTTCACGTAATTTATCTAATAAAACAACTCGCTTTATTACAGAATCAAAATCAAAAGTGGGATAGTTAGCCCAGTCTGCGACCTTAGCTTTAAAAGTTTTAGTCTCTTTACTCGCAATATCTGGAGAAGAAAGAACATCCCACTCAGCAACTCTTAAGTCTTCATCTTTCGGAACTTTAAACGTCCGTTGTTCCTTTTCTTTACCAGTTACTGCGTTCAAAACTTGTTCTTCAGTAAGATCAAACTCTTCTGCAATTTCTTCAACATATGCGTTAATTAGACGTTCTTTTCCATCAGATAAAGCAGTCATCAAACTTTCGAAATAATTTGATTCTTTTATCTTGAGATATATTTGGTTCCCAGAGCTTTTCTCTGAATGAGGGATATCCAATGCCGAGCGCACTATTGAGTAGTAGAGGTTGCTTGCTCCCCTTTGTAATACATGTAACTGTTCATCACATTTGCGCTCTGCAGGATCTTTATATTCCCAAGGCTGAGTATCATTGCATTTAACACCTGCGAGCCCTGTCTGACTCATTATTTCTTTAAGAGAGTTTTTTGAGCCACACTCTGGATTTTTACACTCAACATAGAGCGCATCCAAACCGCTACCAAGCTCAGGGTTAGACAGGAAGTAGAGTTCCGGGCTTTCACAAGTCTTCTGTCTACTATTTTTGTGAGCCCAGTACACCCAAGGAATATCTTGAAGATGCCCTTTTTGACACGCTGCGACAAAACGCATAGGAGCAAGAACTTTTTGCTTACATGAGTTATTCGCACATACCGGTATTCCATCTGCGTTGAGCTTACCGGTTTCTTTTTTCCAAAGTTCCATGCGTTTACAACGTGGACAGAACATCCATTTCGGGAAACGGACTGTCATTAAAGCATTATGGGGACCGACCTCATCTCTCTTATTCTTGATTACCGGCGGTTTTTTCAAAGCCCATACGCCAGCTTCGCGAGATAAACGATCAAGTTTTATCTCTTCAAGCCTTTTAGGCCAATAAATCGGGTCTGCTAATGCAAGAGATTCGTCACCAAGTTCAATGATAGAACCAGGGCCAAAAGGTGAAATCAATTGAGAACTACGGTAAGCGCGGTTTGAATCTGCCATTAGTTCTCTCCTCTAATAAACAAACAGGTTTCAGTATCGACATTTCTCATTGAATTTAGGGTACGCCACGCTTCATCATGTTGCGCACTTTCATAAGGTTGGATTAACGGTTGAAATTGCTTTTCTCCCGTGTAGTGGCTTAAAGGCTTAGATGTTCTATCACAACGTTCCTGCCATATGTCGACTAGAGATTGAAGGTATTCTAGAGTCTCGTCTTTCTCCTTTTGTGGCATACCGTCCATAGCCTTTACGATACGCTTTTTAAATACCGCCAAGAGTGTTTTGAAGTCAGAATGGGACACATCTAGGTGC
>NZ_JAWOTP010000034.1:0-26215 GCF_033338935.1 Vibrio sp. Vb0598
TCAGAAGTGAAACGAAATAGCGCCGATGGTAGTGTGGGGCTTCCCCATGTGAGAGTAGGACATCGCCAGGCTTTAAATTTAAGAAGCCCGCTCGAAAGAGCGGGCTTTTTTGCATCTATAGAGTTTTAAAATTAGCTCACTTTATACCTAAAAAGTGTTCATCTAAGGTGCGATATACTTGCTCTCTGCAACCTTCCAAAAGGCTTTAACAAGCGGATTCTCCAGCTGAGTTTTGTTGCAGCAAACACCAAGTTTAAAAGGTTTAATTGGTAAGACTTTTAAACGATTTATCTTTTCTCTTACCGGACTGTTGTTGATTACAACATCAGGTGCGATACCTACTCCACACCCCAATGCAACCATACTTACGATGGCTTCATGTCCGGAGGTTTGTGCGTAGATCTTTGGCTTTATTTTCATTTGTTTGAGCCAAGTATTGGCCCTGTCCCTTGCCGTTCCTGCTTCTGGGAGTATGAATGGAATGACCGACCAGTCTGGTTTTTCTTTTTGTAGCTCTTCAGCAAACGCACTAACCCCAACAGGTACGATGACAGAAAGTGGGATTTCACTGATCGTTTCAAATGCGATTTTATTTGGCATCTGTTCTGACTTGGCTGATATGGCAATATCGGCTTCATCTGCTAGTATTTTGTCGATCGCTTGAGCTGGATCGCCGGTTGATAGTTTGAACTCAATGAAAGGGTTCTGAATACGAAAGTCAGAGATTAGCTCCGGAAGATGGCTGTAGCTTGCAGTAACAGAACAAAAGAGACGGATTTCTCCTTTCAATTCATCCTCGGTTCCCTTCAGGTGACTCTGATACTGCTGCCATTCGCCAAGAATCTTTAAGGCAACTGGGACTAGCTTTTTACCTTGGATAGTTAAATCAACGCTACGGTTGTCGCGTAAAAACAATTGTTGGCTGGTTTCCTCCTCTAATTTTTGTATCTGTCGGCTTAAGGCTGAAGGGCTAATATGCATTGCCGCTGCGGTCTTGGCGAAACTTTTACTCTCACAGAGATGAATGAAAAGTTGCAGGCTTTTGATATTCATTAAATTTTCATTTCCATGTTGCATAAATTGCAATAACTAATTGTGAATATATCACTTTAAGCAATCTCATGTCTGTTTTAGTATGAAGTTATTCGGTAAGGCAATTACTGACCTCAATGGAAGAATCTCAAAGGAGCACCCAGATGGCTAATTATTTCAATACCCTAAACTTGCGCGAGCAGTTGGACCAATTAGGTCGTTGTCGTTTTATGGACCGCAGTGAGTTCGCTTCAGAAGCGGATTATCTGAAAGGTAAGAAAGTAGTCATTGTAGGTTGTGGTGCTCAAGGTCTTAACCAAGGTCTGAACATGCGCGACTCTGGTCTAGACGTTGCTTATGCGCTTCGCCAAGCCGCGATTGATGAGCAACGCCAGTCATTCAAAAACGCAAAAGACAACGGTTTTGAGGTAGGTAGCTACGAAACGCTAATTCCACAAGCTGATCTAGTAGTAAACCTTACTCCAGATAAGCAGCACACAAACGTTGTTGAGACGGTAATGCCGTTAATGAAAGAAGGCGCAGCACTAGGTTACTCTCACGGTTTCAACGTTGTTGAAGAAGGCATGCAAATCCGTAAAGACCTAACGGTAGTAATGGTTGCACCTAAATGTCCAGGTACGGAAGTTCGTGAAGAATACAAGCGCGGTTTCGGTGTACCGACTCTTATCGCTGTTCACCCAGAGAACGACCCAAAAGGTGAAGGTTGGGATATCGCGAAAGCTTGGGCTGCAGCAACAGGTGGTCACCGTGCAGGCTGTCTAGAGTCTTCTTTTGTTGCTGAGGTGAAATCTGACCTAATGGGTGAGCAAACTATCCTTTGTGGCATGCTACAGGCTGGCTCTATCGTATGTTACGAGAAGATGATTGCTGATGGTATCGATCCTGGCTACGCTGGTAAGCTTCTTCAATACGGTTGGGAAACCATCACTGAAGCACTGAAGTTTGGTGGTATCACTCACATGATGGATCGCCTAACTAACCCTGCAAAAGTGAAAGCATTTGAGCTTTCTGAAGAGCTAAAAGAACTGATGCGTCCGCTATACAACAAGCACATGGATGACATCATCACCGGTCACTTCTCTAGCACTATGATGGCTGACTGGGCAAACGACGATGCAAATCTACTAGGCTGGCGTGCAGAAACAGGTGAAACTGCTTTCGAAAACTACCCAGAAACTGACGTAGAAATCTCTGAGCAAGAGTACTTCGATAACGGTATCTTGATGGTTGCTATGGTTCGTGCGGGTGTTGAGCTAGCATTCGAAGCGATGACGGCATCTGGCATCATTGATGAGTCTGCTTACTACGAGTCTCTACACGAGCTGCCACTTATCGCAAACACTATCGCACGTAAGCGTTTATACGAGATGAACGTGGTTATCTCAGACACTGCGGAATACGGTAACTACCTGTTCGCTAACGTAGCAACGCCGCTTCTACGTGAGAAGTTTATGCCAGCCGTAAATACTGACGTAATTGGTAAAGGTTTAGGTGAAACGTCTAACCAAGTGGATAACGCGACTCTTATCGCTGTGAATGAAACAATCCGTAACCACCCTGTAGAGTACATCGGTGAAGAGCTACGTGGTTACATGACTGATATGAAGCGTATCGCGGTGGGCGGCTAAATGACTCCATTTCGGTGTCGAAGGTGCTCGTTTACTATCGTAAAGTCCGCGCCTTCTCCTAGAAATGAAACCTTAATACAGCGTAATTTACTTAGTCTCAAGTAACGCAGTAGATAAACTCCAGGCAGACTGGAGTGATAAATACAAAATAAAACACAACATCTAATCAAAAGGCTTGGTCGCCGTTGACCAAGCCTTTTTGTTTTTAGCCGATTTATCTGCGCGCCGATAAGAAAAACGCTCCTTTGTGAGGAGCGCTTTGATACTTATTTTTCAGCAAGCTTTTCTTCAAGTTGCGCCAACTTCTGTTCCATTTCTGTTAGCTTTTGACGTGTACGTAGTAAAACTTGAGTTTGAACATCAAACTCTTCGCGACTTACAACATCTAGCTTGTTTAGCTGGCCTTGGATTACTTGACGAACTTTCTGATCGACATCAGAGCCCAATTCTTTTACAGGTTGAGGCATTGAGTCGTGAATCTGTTTAGCAATTTGCTCTAATTTCTTTGGGTCAAACATAGTGGCTAAAACTCCTTTTGATTTGTCCTCATTTTAAGTAAATGATACGTGAAAGTCGCCACTTAGATGGCAAAAAAGAGAGCGGCAATAAAAAAGGCCACCGAAGTGACCTTTTTGAATGCCTTAATAGCTTATCTGTTATCCGCTAATTCACGATGAGCTGCTTTCGCTTCGTCAACTCGCGCTAACTTCTCCAAGTCTTTGTCTTCAACAAATACTGGCAGAGGTTTGTGTTTTTCAGCTAGGTAGCTGTAAATCACAGGTAGTACGAATAGTGTGAACAGTGTACCGATTGCAAGGCCTGCAACGATGACGATACCGATACTGAAACGTTGCGCGGCACCTGCACCTGTTGCGTACATCAGCGGGATCAGACCTGCGATCATCGCTGCAGTGGTCATTAGGATAGGGCGAAGACGCACTTTCGCAGCTTCCATCACCGCATCAATACGAGACAGTTTATTATGTAACTGCTCTTCTTTGGCGACTTCACAGATCAAGATACCGTGCTTGGTTATTAGGCCGACCAGCGTGATCAAACCAACCTGCGAGTAGATGTTCATCGAGGCTGTACCCCAGGCCAATGCGATCAAGGCACCACAGATTGCCAGAGGTACAGATACCATGATGACAATAGGGTCGCGGAGTGATTCAAATTGAATCGCCAGAACGAGGAAGATGATCGCAAGTGCAAGACCGAAGGTTGCATACAAGGCACTACCTTCCGTTACAAACTGACGAGATTCGCCCATGTAATCGTGGTTATAGCCTGCAGGCAGCTTGGTTTGTGCAATATTCTCAAACCAGTCGATTGCGTCACCCATAGCAACACTAGGCGATGGTACTGCACCCACAGTCGCTGAGTTTAGCTGGTTGAAGTGTGGCAAAGAGCGAGGCTCAGCCACCACATCGATAGTAATCAGACTGCCTAATGGAACCGCTTTACCATCTACAGAGCGTACATAGTAGTTCTTCATCGATTCTGGGTTTAGACGCCATTTACGCTCAACTTGAGGAATCACCTCATACGAGCGACCATTCAGGTCGATTCGGTTTACATAACCATCTGCCATCATGGTGCTGAGAGTGATGCCAATGTCTTGCATCGTCACACCGTAGGCACCCGCTTTGTCTTTATCGATCTTGATCTTCATCGTTGCTGAATCGTAGTTCAAATCAAGGTCGGAATAGACAAACATTGGGCTACTTGCAACATCGGTTAGAATATCGCTAGCGATAGTAAACAAGCTCTCGAAGCTATTTGGTGTTGTAATTACAAACTGAACAGGTAGACCTGAGCCTGCACCTGGAAGCTCTGGCATTTGGAATGCAGTGACAGACATACCAGGCACACTTGATACTAGGCCACCCACACGTTTCGTGATTTCAGATTGGCTTGCCTCTCGTTCACTCCAAGGCTTCAATGTTGCTAGGCCAAACGCTTGGTTTGAGTTTGGTACACCATTAAAGACCTGTGCGTATTCCACCTCCGGTTGATCTGAGAGTATTTGGTTTACGTCATCCATGGTATTTTGGATATAGTCCAAGTTCGCGTTTGATGGGGCGGTACCCATCAGCATGACCACACCTTTATCTTCAGATGGTGCTAGTTCGCTAGGAATAAACTTGAACAAGACCGGTAAGCTTGCAAATACAATGATTGCAAACGCAATAACAACCGGACGATGAGCCATTACCGCTTTCAACATGCCTTCGTAACGAGTGGTCATGCCATCAAGGATATGGTGAACTTTTTGCTCAAACTTGCTTGGCTTCTCGTTCGCCTTCAGCATCTTCGAACACATCATTGGTGATAGTGTCAAAGCGATGATGCCGGATACGAATACTGAACCTGCCAGTGTCAAAGCGAACTCTTTGAACAATGAACCGGTGATACCACCCATCAATGCGATCGGTGCGTACACTGCACCTAGCGTCAATGTCATCGCGATAACTGGAACCGCAATTTCACGCGTACCAATGATTGCAGCTCGGAATGGTGATTCCCCTTCTTTGATGTGACGGTCAACGTTTTCTAGTACAACGATCGCGTCATCCACCACCAGACCGATGGCAAGCACCATCGCCAGTAGCGTCATCAAGTTCCAAGAGAAACCCATTGCCTGCATCACCATTGCCACACCAATCAATGAAAGTGGAATGGTCACGATAGGAATGATTACCGCGCGGAATGAACCTAGGAACAGTGTGATAACCACAAGTACGATGACCGCTGCTTCAAGAATCGTTTTGACTACTTCGTGAATCGATTCGTTGATGGCGATAGTTGAGTCGTACATTACGTTCATTTTGATGTTACTTGGTAGGTTGCGCTCAAGCTGAGGCAACAGTTCAAGTACGTCTGCTGCAATGTTGATTGGGTTAGCACTTGGCGCTGCGTTGATCGCCGCAACCACAGCTTCTTGACCGTTTGCACTTGCGCGATAAACGTCGTGACTCTTCTCTAGCGTTACTTTAGCGATATCACCTAGGCGGATGACATCCCCTTCACCAGTTTTCACGACCAATGCTTCAAGTTCAGCAACGTTTGATACCTGAGTATCTGCGCTACCGTTATAAAGCACGAACTCACCCGTCGCTTGACCGGTTGCAGATTGATAGTTGTTGGCGTTAAGAACGCTCATCACATCGGTTGCGGTCAACTTCAAAGCGCCCATTTTGGCAGGATCTAGCCATACGCGCAGTGCGTACTTCATACCACCATACAGGTCAACTTTGGACACACCGTTTACGGTGAACAACTGCGGGTTGATTACACGCTCAAGGTAGTCAGTGATCTGGCTTGAAGATAACTCGTCACTCGTAAAGCCGATGTACAGTACCGCCGTTGTCGAACCTGTCGACATGGTTACGGTTGGGTCTTCGGCTTCTTTTGGTAGCTGTGAACGTACCGAGTTGGTTTTCGCCAGAATGTCAGACAACGCCGCATTTGGATCAGTATTCAACTTCATGTTTACAGTAATGGTCGATTTACCCAGTACCGATTGCGAAGTCATGTAATCAATATTATCGGCTTGCGCTACCGCTTGCTCCAATGGCTGAGTAATAAAGCCTTGGATCAAGTTGGCACTTGCACCGTAGTAACTGGTGGTCACGGTGACCACCGTATTCGTCATTTCAGGGTATTCACGAACCTGCATTTTGAACACCGCTTGCAAACCAAGCAATGCAATCAAAAAGCTGATCGATACCGCTAAAACTGGACGTTTTATAAAAACATCTGTAAAGCGCATGATGCCTCCAACTTAAAGCATTGGTGTTTCAGCAGGTGGGGTAGTTGCATCGCTTTCGACAATGCTTACTTTCGCATGGTTACTCAAACGGACTTGACCCGATGTCACCACTACATCACCTGGCTTCACGCCTTCTAGAATGTGTGCGATATCTTTAGAGCGTTCGCCAACTTTTACCACATGCTGCTTAACGCGTTTTTCGCCATCTTCTTCTGTTACGATGTAAACATTGTCGCCATACAGCGTAAATGTGATCGCGGTTTGAGGTAGCGTGACCTGATTTTCTAATTTAGGCAGAATGATGTTTGCACGCGCGAACATACCACTACGTAGTTTGCCGTCACTGTTAGGGATATCCGCTTGAACTTGAATCAAACCACTTTGTACGTTTACAGCTGGTTCAATCGCAGAAATAGACCCTTTGAAAGGTTGGTCTGGATAAGCGTCAACAAAGATATCCACTTCTTGATCGATATTGATACGTGAAATATCGGTTTGTGGCACGGTGAAGCGCAAGCGCATCACGCTGGTATCTTCAAGGCGAACAATATCGGTGCCCGCCTGTAGGTACTGACCGAGGTACACGTTACGAATACCTACCACACCATCAAATGGCGCTTTGATTTCGCGTCGGTCGATGGTTGCTTTCAGGCTTTCAATATCCGCTTTTAAGGAGAAGTAGTTTGCTTCTGCTTCGTCATACGCTTCTTTAGAAATAGAGCCTTTTTTGAATAGGCCTTGGTAGCGTTTGTATTTCGCTTCTGCCGCTGGCAACTTAGCTTGCGAGCTCTTCAAATTTGCTTTTTCGACTTCAGAATCAAGCAACACTAATGGCTGACCCGATTTAACTTGAGTACCGGAATCAAACGCGATTTTATCGATAACACCGCTCGTTTCGTTCGCTACCGTCACGCCTTGGTTTGGCTCGATAAAACCAATTGCCTCGATGACTGGTACCCAATCCACCGCTTGCACTTCTGTCACGGTTACTGGGAACTCAGGTTCAGGACGGTTTGCCATGTATTCAGCGATCTTTTGTTGCTTAAATAAATTGAAACCTATCACGCTGCCGAACAAGAGAACGGCGATAAGTAACATAAAGAAAGTCCACTTTTTCATTCTATTAAGAACTCCAAGTTAGTGTTTAATAATTGCATCCCAACTGGCTTCAATAGCGGCCTCTAATGCCGTCTTATCCAGTTGATAAAATCCCAAAGCGTGTTTCCGAGCAAGTGCAACACTTGCCTCAAAACTTAATCCAGAAAGTACTTCGTTATCGAGAAGCTTGAATACTCCCTCGTCTTTACCCTGATTAAAAAGAAGATCTACTTGGGCAAACATTTGTCTCTCAAGTTCCCGAGCTTTGCTACTATTTGAACAGGGTAAAGACTCATATTGGACTCGGTTGCTGATCGCACTTAAGTTCGAGCTCGCTAAATTCCAAATATTGAGCCACATGGTTCGATAACGCTGTTTTAAAGGCATCTCTTCACTAACACCTAGTTGCACCGCAGTAGCAACACGCTTAGCAACGTTAAGGCGTAGTTCCTCTAAAAGATGTTCTTTATCTGAGAAATAACGGTAAATCGTCCCTGCTGCGACACCTGCCTCATTGGCGAGCTTTTGCATGGAAAGCCCTTGAAAACCAGATTCAGCAATGAGTTGTTCAGCAGCGACTAAGATTTGTTCTCGTTTATCTACAGCAGGGTTATCCTTCATAATGTCACCCTTTAGTGAATGAACGTTCATTCATTATAGCTTAAATACCCGCCATTTATGCAACAGAATATTGCACTTAATTGGTGTGAAAATTACAAGAAATCAGCATAGCTTTCACGAGGCCACCCCTTTATCATAGGCGCCACATTCATCACCCGCAGAGAATTTCTATGAAGCTGAACCCTAGTCAAGATGAAGCCGTGAAATACGTGTCTGGTCCATGCCTAGTGCTAGCTGGTGCTGGCTCGGGCAAAACTCGTGTTATTACCAATAAAATCGCTTATCTGGTTCAGCAATGTGGTTACAAAGCGCGTAACATTGCGGCGGTGACGTTTACCAACAAAGCGGCACGTGAAATGAAGGAGCGTGTAGGTCAAACGTTAGGGAAAGGTGAGTCTAAAGGTTTGATGGTATCAACATTCCACACTTTAGGATTGAACATCATCAAGCGTGAGTACAAGCATTTAGGGTTGAAAGCGGGCTTCTCACTGTTTGATGACCAAGACCAGCTAGCTCTGCTCAAAGAGCTTACTGAAAAGCAGCTTGATGGTGATAAAGATCTGCTACGTCAGCTTCTGAGTTGTATTTCCAACTGGAAAAACGACATGTTGACGCCAGAGCAAGCCAAAGCGCGTGCGCAAGGTGAACAGCAACAATTGTTTGCGTTCTGTTTTGATATGTACCAAAAGCAAATGAAAGCCTATAACGCGCTCGATTTTGATGACCTAATTTTGATGCCCGTTTTACTCTTACGTAATCATGAAGACGTTCGTCAGCGTTGGCAGAATCGTATCCGTTACCTACTGGTTGACGAGTATCAAGATACCAACACGAGTCAGTATGAGCTGGTCAAATTAATTGTCGGAGAACGTGGACGATTGACGGTTGTAGGGGATGACGATCAGTCTATTTATTCATGGCGTGGTGCGAAACCTCAGAACCTCGTGTTGCTAGGTGAAGATTATCCGAATTTGCGTTTGATTAAGCTAGAGCAAAACTACCGTTCAACGAGTCGAATCCTGCGTGCGGCCAACATTTTGATAGCTAACAACCCTCACGTCTATGAGAAGTCCTTGTTCTCTGAAATTCCTGACGGTGAAAAACTCAAAGTGTTGTTGGCTAAAAATGAAGAGCACGAAGCAGAGCGCGTAACGGGTGAACTAATTGCACATAAGTTCCTAAACCGTACCGAATATAAAGATTATGCGATTCTATACCGTGGTAACCACCAATCACGTTTGATTGAAAAGTCTCTGATGCAAAACCGTGTACCGTATAAAATTTCTGGTGGCACCTCGTTTTTTGCGCGCGCAGAGATTAAAGACATCATGGCGTATTTGCGCGTTTTGGTTAATCCGGATGACGACAATGCATTTTTGCGCATTGTGAATACTCCACGACGTGAAATTGGCCCAGTAACGTTAGAGAAGTTAGGCAGTTATGCCAATATGCGAGGGAAGAGCCTGTTTGAATCGAGCTTTGAAATGGGGCTCGAACAGCACCTAACGGGACGTGGCCTAGAAAACCTGCGTCGTTTCACCCAATGGCTAGTGGCGATTGCTGATCAAGCTGAGCGTGGTGATACCGTCGAAGCGGTTCGTTCGCTAGTTCGTGATATCCATTATGAAGATTGGCTATACGAAACTTCAGCAAGTCCGAAAGCCGCTGAAATGAGAATGAAGAACGTTTCTGACCTTTATTCCTGGATAGTGGCGGACCTAGAGGGTGACAACTACGATCAAGAAGAGAAAACGTTAAAAGAAGTCGTTCAACGTTTGACCTTGCGTGACATGATGGAGCGCGGTGAAGAAGATGAAGACAGTGATGCAGTACAACTGATGACCTTGCACGCATCAAAAGGCCTTGAGTTCCCATATGTATACTTAATTGGGTCCGAAGAAGGTATTTTACCGCACCAAACCAGTATTGATGAAGATAACGTGGAAGAAGAGCGTCGCCTGATGTACGTTGGTATTACTCGAGCGCAACGTGAACTGACTTTCACTATGTGCAAAGAGCGTCGGCAGTTCGGCGAGTTGATCAAACCGACTCAAAGCCGCTTTTTGGATGAGTTGCCATTTGATGACGTTGAATGGGAAGTAAACAAAAAGCCAGTATCAGCAGAAGAGCGTATGGCGAAAGGTCAAGCACACATTGCCAATATTCGAGCAATGTTTAAGAAGTAAAGTAACCTTGTTCTCACTGACTAAAAACAAAAAGGCTTGCCAACTGGCAAGCCTTTTTCGTTGATGTCTTTACTTATAGACCTTCAATCATGTGGTCAATTGCTGCGATGATTTCATCGTCAGAACAGTCCATACAGGTTCCTTTGGCTGGCATCGCATTGAAGCCTTCTAATGCGTGCTTCACTAACGTATCTTTGCCTTGTGCAATACGCGGTGCCCAATCATCGGCATTACCTGTTTTAGGTGCGCCGTTTACACCAGATGCGTGACAAGCAATACAAAAAGTACCATAAACTGTGGCGCCATCACGTGGACCGGTTGGTTCTTCTTTCACTGGCTCAGAACCCGCTAGATAAACATCACCGACAGGTTGGATGCGTTCTGCGATCGCATCGTATTCAGTTTGGCTGATGTCAGAAGCTAAAGCTGCCGTAGAAAACGTTAAGGCAGCGAACAAAACGCTAATCATTTGTCGAGACATATCCATTAAACCCACTTCACATTCCCGAGGTAAGTGACTTACCTATTTATATAGTTAGAGTATTAATGCCGAGCAGAGAAATCATTAAATTCCACTGAATGGCATAGAATGATTAGACAACTTGGTTGCAGCTGTTAAATCAATGTAAATAATGGGTGATTATATCCCGATAACTTGTTGCAATAAACAACAAGTTATCCATGACAGGGCGTGAATCACATCAAAAATCCACTTTAACGGAAGATAACTGTCGAAAAAGAGACCAAACGATAAAAAAAGTAAAAAAAGTACTAGACGGCATAGTGTGATATCCGTATTATTCCACTCCGCCGATAGGGCATGCGCCCGTAGCTCAGTTGGATAGAGCGTTGGCCTCCGGAGCCAAAGGTCGAAGGTTCGAATCCTTTCGGGCGTACCATTGCCTCGGAGGATACATCGGTAAAAATCAGTGGTGGCTATAGCTCAGTTGGTAGAGCCCCGGATTGTGATTCCGGTTGTCGCGAGTTCAAGTCTCGTTAGCCACCCCATTCTTTCTTTTTTAGATTGAATGCGGTAGCATTGCTCCCAATCTTGATTCAATCAAGATAAAACATCGTCGGTGAATAGCGCAGCTTGGTAGCGCATCTGGTTTGGGACCAGAGGGTCGGGGGTTCGAATCCCTCTTCACCGACCACTATTTAGTTTATGGCTCGAATAGAGCGGTAAACAGCAAAAATTGATGGTGGCTATAGCTCAGTTGGTAGAGCCCTGGATTGTGATTCCGGTGGTCGCGAGTTCGAATCTCGTTAGCCACCCCATTAATTAAGGTGACTTCTTAGTTGAAGTGTCCTGTCTGATTTGAGAAAATCAGCAAATACAGTTCGGTGAATAGCGCAGCTTGGTAGCGCATCTGGTTTGGGACCAGAGGGTCGGGGGTTCGAATCCCTCTTCACCGACCACTATTAGAAAGCCTGCTTTTTAGCAGGCTTTCGTCGTTTTAGAGTTTATGATCTCGCTTGGACTGTATTAGTCGGTAATGTATCAATGGATTTGAACCCAAGTGGGGTTCGCCTGAAGTTAGAATTCGGCTCTTCACCGACCGCTATTTAGAGCCTCAGTCGAAAGACTGGGGCTTTTTTGCATCTCTCCTGAAAAGAATCGGCATTCCATTTCAATTTTTCCCAAAAGTGTACAGCTCTAGGGGCTTTTGACCATCTATGATCCAAATGCTTTTCGAGCTGACAAAATAAACCCCAGAGCAGTGTCTGGGGTTTTTGTAGTTTTCTAATCCGCTGTTTTTATTGGGCGAGTGTTTTAAGGATTTCTTTCAGTTCTACCGTTTCTTGGATTTCAAAACTTGGCGTTATATCCGTTGAGTTACTTGCGCCTGTCGCATTCACCCACACACTCAAAATACCCATATTGTTAGCGCCAGCAATGTCAGCAGGTAAAGAGTCGCCCACGTGTAGAGCCTCTTCTGGTTTTACTTCGACCAAGTCGAGCGCTTTTTGGAAAATACTTGTAGCAGGTTTCTCTTCTGGCTCTTCTCCTCCCACAATAATATGGTCCACCCAGTTGCTCATTTGTGTCGCGTTTAATTTAGGGTGTTGAGAAAAAATCGGGCCGTTAGTGATCACGACGAGTTTGTAATGTTGACGAAGGTCGCTGAGCATTTCTTTTACACCAGGGAAGAAAGTGAACGCGCCCATACGTGCAGAGTCAAAGTAGTCTTGAGCTTGTTGAGCCTCTTTTGCAGTGATGCTGACGCCTTGCTCCGCCAAGATGTTTTGGATCAGGCCACAACGGAAGGCATTTTCATCGGGTAGCAGAGCCACAAGGTGAGGGAACTCAGCATTCAGCTTTTTGTATACACCCTGTAAGTAGTGCTGCAAAAACGCTTTTGGATCAGTCACTTGTGGGTAGGTTTTATGAATCCAAGTTGTAAACGCTTGTCCTGCAACTTTATCGGCTTGTGACGTTGCACATAAAGTCTCGTCCATATCAAAAAAAATCGCTTTAAGCACAGGAGCTCCTTTTATTTACGGCTTGGCTTTGACACTGTTCATCTATTATCCCACTCTCAATTGTGTCGTAAAGGGTTAAAATAGGCGAGTTTTCTTATGACGTACGAATGAGGATAGCGGTACTTTCCTTTGCTTAGTCAATAAACCGCTTAAGTGGCGCATAATCTGCGTTGGAGCAGGATTTGTGTGGTTTTGCTGTTTTGTTCACGTTTTGACCGATCCTTTCTCTTCCTAAGTTTGGCTTTTTGTATTTGCCGACTATTTTATTAATAGTTTTTTATGTTGAAAAAACACTTTTTGCATATGATATTGTTTGTTAAATGTTAATAAATTCACATGAATAATATGGTTAATGATCTTGTTTAGCTCATGTTTACTTTTAGAGCATTTTTCTAGTTTTATTGGTGCATGACGCACAAAAATAGTGTGATATGAAAATGGTTAAATACTTGTTAATGCATTTTTATTCGCTAATTGTGCGTTTATTTAATGTTTTTTCGGCGGAATATACTTTAATTGTTGCTTTTTTGTGTGATTTTTGCCAAATTATTTCCGCATTAAGATTTCAGAGTATTATTCTGAATTTGAACGGATTCATTCAGGTGATGAATGGTGCCTTTGGCGCGATTCGATACCACAGACAAGGCAGTAGAGGTCTGAAATGTCACTATTAGAAGTGAAAAACCTTCGTATTGAATACCCATCCCGACACGGCGTTCACGCTGCCGTGAAGTCACTTTCTTTTCATATTGAACGTGGTGAAATCGTGGGTGTTGTTGGCGAATCAGGTGCGGGTAAATCCACCGTTGGTAACGCTGTTATCGATTTGCTTAGTCCCCCAGGTCGCGTTGCTAGCGGTGATGTATTCCTGGATGGAGAAAAAATTTCTGGCCTATCACCAGAAGCGATGCGTAAGGTTCGCGGCTCGAAAATAGGTTTTATTTTCCAAGATCCGATGACCTCGCTCAATCCACTTTTTACTGTTGAGCAACAGCTGAAAGAGACGATCCACGCCAACATGAAGGTCTCTGATGAAGAGGCGTATCAGCGCGCGCTTTCTCTTATGCAGCAGGTTGGTATTCCTCAACCAGAAAACCGCTTAAAACAGTACCCGCACCAATTCTCTGGTGGTATGCGTCAGCGTGTTGTCATTGCCATTGCTTTGGCTGGTGAGCCTGATCTCATCATTGCGGACGAACCAACTACGGCGTTAGACGTTTCTATCCAAGACCAAATCCTCAACTTGATCCGCGAGCTGTGTATCAAGAACAATGTCGGCTGTATGTTGGTTACTCACGATATGGGTGTCGTCTCCAACGTCACCGATCGCGTGGCGGTAATGTATCGTGGTGACTTGGTGGAGTTTGGACCAACAGCCAAAGTATTAGGCGATCCTGATCACTCTTATACTCGCAGTCTAATTTCAGCGGTACCACGTTCAGACAGAAAGCTAGATCGTTTCCCGTTAGTAAGCTATATCGAAGAAGCGGCGGAAATGGAGCCACTCGATATCAAGAACCACTGGTTAGGACAAAGCCAAGATGAGCGTGAGTACACTGGCCCGCTTTTGGACGTGAAGAACGTCAATCTTCGCTTTGTGACCAAAGACTCTTTGTTCGAGAGCCGCCGAGAATACGTGCAAGCATCTAATAATGTGAGCTTTGAAGTGCACGAAGGCGAAACCTTTGGTTTGGTGGGCGAGTCTGGTTCAGGTAAATCGACCATTGCACGTGTGATTGCTGGTTTATACCAACCTAACTCTGGTCAGGTGAAATTCGAGGGCATTGACCTGACCGCTTTAACCTCTGAGAAAGAGCGCCGCCCGATGCGTCGTCAAATGCAGATGGTGTTCCAAAACCCATATACTTCAATGAACCCTCGTATGAAGGTATTCGATATTATTGCTGAGCCAATCCGTTTCCATAAATTGACGAAAAACGAGTCGGAAACTCGCCAAATCGTGAATGACCTATTGGATCATGTTGGTTTGGGTCGAATGGCTGGGCTTAAGTACCCTCATGAATTCTCCGGTGGTCAGCGTCAGCGTATTTCTATTGCGCGTGCGTTGGCGACTCGTCCTCGACTTTTGATTTGTGATGAACCGACCTCAGCACTGGACGTATCGGTACAGGCACAAATTCTAAACTTGCTGAAAGATCTGCAAAGTGAGCTGAACTTGACTATGTTGTTTATCAGCCACGATTTACCTGTTATTCGTCAGATGTGTGACCGAGTAGGTGTGATGCAAATGGGTACACTTTTAGAAGTGGCACCAACAGAACAGTTATTCACGGCACCTCAACACGAATACAGCAAAAAATTGATTTCTCTGATGCCGGAGTTTACTGGCTTGCGAGAAGAGATCGAAACGGCATAAACCAAGCAATTCGCTTGGCTAACCTTTAGTCATAACAAAGACGCAAACACAACAACAAGGGATCCGTATCCCCGCATGAAGGAGTTATGCAAATGAAAACCATGAAAAGCAAATTAGCAGTGGCGCTAATGGCTGCGGGCCTAAGCTTTAACGCAATGGCAGCAGATATCAAAGTTGGCTATGCAGCTGACCCAGTATCGCTTGACCCACATGAGCAGCTATCAGGTGGCACACTGCAAATGTCACACATGGTATTTGATCCGTTGGTTCGCTTTACTCAAAAAATGGATTTCGAGCCTCGCCTAGCAGAAAGCTGGGAACGTATTAACGATACGACTGTTCGTTTCAAACTGCGTGAAGGTGTGAAATTCCATTCTGGCAATACTCTAACGGCTGACGACGTCGTGTGGACGTTCCAGCGTTTACAAAGCTCTCCTGACTTTAAAAACATCTTCGACCCGTACGAAAAAATCGTCAAAGTTGACGACAACACGTTCGATCTTGTAACTAAAGGTCCTTACCCACTAGTGTTGCAAACCGCAACGTACATTTTCCCTATGGACAGCAAGTTCTACACGGGTAAAACCGCAGACGGCAAAGACAAGTCTGAACTAGTGAAGCACGGTAACTCATTCGCATCGACTAACGTTTCTGGCACGGGTCCGTTCATCGTGACATCACGTGAGCAGGGCGTAAAAGTGGAATTTGAACGCTTTAAAGATTACTGGGACAAAGAGTCGAAAGGTAACGTTGATAAGCTAACACTTGTTCCAATCAAAGAAGACGCGACTCGTGTAGCAGCGCTGCTTTCTGGCGGTGTTGACATGATTCACCCTGTAGCGCCAAACGACCACAAACGCGTTGAAGATGCTGACGGCATCGACCTAGTTACGCTACCTGGTACTCGTATCATCACGTTCCAACTAAACCAAAACAGCAACGAAGCATTGAAAGACGTTCGCGTTCGCCAAGCGATTGTTCACGCAATCAATAACGAAGGTATCGTGAAGAAAATCATGAAAGGCTTCGCAACGGCCGCTGGTCAGCAAAGCCCGGCAGGTTACGTGGGTCACGATGACAAACTGGTTCCTCGCTACGATCTGAAGAAAGCGAAAGAGCTGATGAAAGAAGCGGGTTACGAAAATGGCCTGACGCTAACGATGATCGCACCAAACAACCGTTACGTGAATGATGCGAAAGTAGCACAAGCGGCGGCGGCAATGTTGTCTAAGATCGGTATCAAGGTTGATCTGAAGACCATGCCAAAAGCGCAGTACTGGCCTGAGTTCGACAAGTGTGCGGCAGACATGCTGATGATCGGTTGGCACTCAGATACAGAAGACTCAGCGAACTTCAACGAGTTCCTAACGATGACTCGTAACGAAGAAACCGGTCGTGGTCAGTACAACTGTGGTTACTACTCAAACCCAGAAATGGACAAAGTGGTTGAAGCTGCGAACGTAGAGACGGATCCTGCGAAACGTGCAGAAATGCTGAAGGGCGTAGAAGCGACACTATACAACGACGCAGCATTCGTACCGCTACACTGGCAAAGTGAAGCATGGGGCGCGAAGTCTAACGTGAAAGCGGCAGATATCGTTAACCCAATGGTAATGCCTTACTTCGGTGACCTAGTGGTTGAATAATCACGGTTAGTCGACTTTGAGGAGGGATGGATTTCCCTCCTCAACTTAAAGCACTCGACTCAGTTTTGTTTCAGTCGGATTGAGTTGGTTATTTAGACTGAATTTTCTCTCTAATTTAGAGATCTATGGATAGTTAAGGGGCAAGGAATGTTTTCGTTTCTGGTCAAGCGCCTGTTTCAGGCACTGATAGTGATGTTTGTGATCAGTTTGGTGGCGTTTGCCATTCAGGACAACCTGGGTGATCCGCTGCGTGAGCTTGTAGGTCAGTCGGTTTCGGAATCGGAGCGTCAAGCGCTACGCGACGACTTGGGCCTGAACGATCCCTTTATCACAAAGTACACGCGCTTTGTGGGTAATGCACTGCAAGGTGATTTGGGTACCTCATATTTTTTCAAGCGACCTGCGGTTGAGGTGATTCTCGACAAGCTGGTAGCTACATTAGAGCTCGTGTTTGGCGCGACGCTTATCATCATTGTTTTCTCTATTCCGCTTGGGGTGTACTCTGCGATTCATCCTAAGAGTGTTTTTACCAAATTTGTGATGGCGATGAGCAGTGTCGGTATCTCGATTCCGGTGTTCTTAACCGCAATCATGCTGATGTATGTCTTTTCAATAGAACTCGGTTGGTTGCCTTCCTATGGGCGAGGTGAAACCGCTAACGTACTCGGTTGGGAATCTGGCTTCTTTACCATTGATGGTATCAAGCACCTCATCCTACCTTGTATTGCGCTAGCGTCTATCATGCTGCCGTTGTTCATCCGTTTGGTACGTTCAGAAATGCTGGAAGTACTGAGTTCGGAATACATTAAGTTCGCCAAAGCAAAAGGTTTGAACTTACAAAAGATTTATTACCAACATGCACTTAAGAACACCATGCTACCAGTATTGACGGTAGGTGGCGTGCAGATTGGTACCATGGTGGCCTACACCATTCTTACTGAAACCGTGTTCCAATGGCCGGGCACTGGCTTCCTTTTCCTAGAGGCAATCAACCGTGTAGATACACCGCTGATCACTGCCTACGTTATCTTTGTTGGTCTGATCTTCGTGGTAACCAATACCATCGTTGACTTGCTGTATGGCATCATCAACCCAACTGTGAACCTAACTGGAAAAGGAGCTTAATCATGAGCCAATCAAATTTAACACCAGCTCCTGCTCCATCAACGTGGCAGCGCTTCAAAGAGTCAGATTTTCTGTATTACTTCAAACGCGACAAAGTGGCGATGGCGAGTTTTACCGTCTTTATGATGTTCTTAGTATTGGCATTGGCTGCACCGATTCTTGCGCCAACAGACCCGTACGATCTGACGTCTATCGACATCATGGATTCTGAGTTGCCGCCTTCGTGGATGGAAGATGGCGATGAGCGCTTTGTGTTGGGTACTGACGAGCAAGGTCGCGATATTTTATCGACCATTCTTTACGGCTCTCGTCTGTCTTTAACCATCGGCTTCCTGGCGGTTGGCCTTCAGTTGGTACTGGGTATCATCATTGGTTTGTCGGCGGGTTATTTCGGCGGCCGTATCGATAGCTTCTTGATGCGTTTTGCAGACGTACAGTTGTCGTTCTCGACCATGATGGTCGCGATCATCGTGTCAGCTATCTTCAAAGCCAGCTTTGGCAGTGATTTTTACAGCCAATATGCGGTGGTCATGCTGGTGGTGATCATCGGTGTGGCAGAATGGCCGCAATACGCACGGACTATTCGTGCCTCGGTATTGGCAGAGAAGAAGAAAGAATACGTCGAAGCGGCGCGTGTGATGGGCTTTAAAGCTCCGCGAATCATGTTCCGTCACATTCTGCCAAACTGTCTATCGCCAATCTTGGTTATCTCGACGGTACAGGTAGCGAACGCGATCATGTCGGAAGCGGCACTGTCATTCCTAGGTTTGGGTCTTCCTGTTGATCAGCCGTCACTAGGTGCGCTGATCAGCATCGGCTTTAACTACATCTTCTCAGGTGCGTGGTGGATTACTGCCTTCCCAGGCATCGTGTTGGTTACACTGGTTCTGGTTATCAACTTATTGGGTGACTGGTTACGAGATGTATTCAACCCGAAACTGTACAAAGGTTAAGAATTTTCCCGCCAAGCGTTGTAAATTCGCTTAATTCCTTCCTAAACTGAGAGCCGGCTGCAAATTCCGGCTCTTTTTTTGCTAGTTATTCTTTGTTCACATTTTTTTGGCGCTTTGCCGCCATAATGACCTTACCCACTAATTTAGAGTGAAGTGTATGGAAATGAAGAAGGCACAACACCCATCTCGTATCTTCCAAGCAAGCCTAGCTTTCGGCTTGTTGCTGGTATGCGCCCAGTTTTCTAGCCCAGTATCGGCGGAGGAGTTCCTTTGCCAAGCCACTCAAGCCAGCGAGAAAGAATTACCGATGCTTGAGAAAACGTGCCCAATTGGTAACGGAGTATGGGGAAAGAAAGTGCCGCAGGGGGGCAACTACCTTTACTGGATTCAATGCGGATTGCTACCCAAGCCTATGTCCCTCGCGAAAGCTAAGCCTCTCTATAGTAAAATCACGACCGACGTATGGATGAAGCCTGAATCCAGAGGCTATCGCTGTTTGATTGGACCTTACAAGGCATTGTCTGATGCGAGGGATGACTTACGAGGAGTCAAAACCTTGTCGAATTACAAAGAGGCGTTCATCCGAGTAGTTGGGAAAGGGACGAAGCAACCAGTAACACCACCTACACCTAAATCTACTGTATCTTCGAAATCAGCCGCATCTTCGGTTAAGCCAACACCGATGGTGACCCCGAAACCCGCACCAGTTCCTGCAGTGCGATCTGATACCGACGCCTTTAAAGCGCGGGCAGAGAAGCCAGATACCAAGGCAAAAAGTTCACGTGATAGCTCTTCGTCTACGCCTGTTGCTAAGACCAAAGCGAAGCCAATTGTCACTGGAAATGATGACATTGAAGTTCGGTTGAGAACTTCAGTACAGGGCAAAACGTACGTGGTCCCATATTTACTCGATCACCATAATCAGTTTTACATGGAACATGGTAAGCCGTGGAACCGCCTCAACTACGAAAACTCGCACAAAGTATGTCAGCAACTGGGTATGAACTTAGCTAACCCTGCAGAGTTTAAAGCGCTGAGGGCGTCTGGGGTGATGGAAAAAAATCAATGGCCACTGCAACTGCCGTATTGGGGCAAAGATAAGAAAGGTTTGTTCGCCGATCGTGAGCCCAATCAGCTCACCGGGACCTCATTATTGAACGTGGTGTGCGTGAAATAACGACTCAGATATTGTGGTCAAAATATAGAAGAAAGCCCCGAGTTCGGGGCTTTTTTGCGGTCTCAAATATTATCGCTATTTGAGTGGCGTTTCTTTGTGACAGTTAGAGCAGATATACACTTCTTTGATGCCGACCAATCGTTCCCAAAGTGTTCTGCGTCTTCTACGCAAATGCACGCTATCACAGCAAGGGTTAACGATGGTTGCTTTAGTCATCATCACCAGGCTCCAAAATCGGTAGTGAACTCGCGATGCTTGTCATGGCTTCTTTGCTGTTAGAGTACAGACCATATTCCGGTGCGGATTCATGACCGTTTTGTTCTTTACTCCAACGAATACCAATATAAAAGTCACCAAAATCGCGGTTGATGTAACGATGACGAGTTTTGTAATCTGACTCTGAGCCTGTTTCTTCTAGAATCAGCAGTTCACGGTCTTTATCATTCTGGATTTCCCAATTACCTGGAGTTTGGAATCCTGTTGGCATGAACGAAGTGTAGTTGTAAGTATCAGTGTCGTATTCGTACGCACCTGACGAGTATTTCAGGACTGTGTCGTCGCCTGTGCCATTACTTTCTACCATCAAGTCATGCTCTACCGTGCCGTGTTTGATGTGTTCTGCAACCGAAAGTGATTCTGCAAATGGGGTATTGCTTGAGTCCATCCAGAACAGCTCATCATCTGATATTTTAACGATCATTTGAGTGCCGTTATGCTCGGTTTTGTGCTGGTACAACATTTCATACTCGTCGCCGTAGCTGTTGTATAGCTTACCGTCTTTCAGCTCAACGTCGTTACAGTCTTTATTGTTGTATTCCGTGTAACCAGTTTGTTGGTCCAGATCGGCAAGAATGGCGTAAGCATCGTGTTCCCATGTGTCTTTTAGGAAGTCACTGATGTTCGCTTTGTACTCTTGATTCATCTCATCGTGGTTTGAACCCCAGCAGAATAGTAGGCCTTCAGAATCTTGCATCAACATGGCGTAGCCAATTTCACCATCTTTCTGTGCAAAGCTACCCATTTTCCATTCTTGACCGTTGAAGTGCTCGTGAGTGAAGCCCAAAGTCGGTACTACTGGTGGTGGCGTGACGCCTTCGATAACCGTTGGCATGCTGAGCGCAATTTGTACCGCGGTATGGCCATCTGTTGCGCTAATCGCAAGTACTGCTCCAGCTTCACCTGCTTTTGTTGGTGTGCCTTTAATGGTGATAATTGCATTACCATCCTCAGATACTGTTAGACCTTCAATGTCTACATAGTCCGCTGAGTAGTCGGTAATTTGACCGTCTTTATCTTGGAACAAACCAGAAATATCGAGTGTTTGTTCAAACACTTCACCTTGTTGTAGGTACCAACCATCAACGATGGACTGCAGACGCGCTTGTTCTGTTTCTACAACCATTGGTGGTAAGTTTGCCGATTCGATTTCGAACTGAAATACGGTGCTTACTGTACCCAAAACCTTACCTGACGAATCAATGTCTTGCGCCGTTAGAACAATCTCAAAATCACCAGCTTTCTCTACGATTGCAGTTGGATGTAGAACAATCAGGTTGCCAGTTTGCACAACTTCAATGCCTGTGCCTGCAAAGTTGTGCGTCAGTTTGGTTGTCACAAGGTTTTGGTCTTTGTCTGCAAATAGACCTTCAATGTCTAGCTCTAAGCCATCAAAGTCCACGCCTTGTACGATTTTTGGTAGTTTTTCTAGCTTATCTTTAGCTGCCTTTTCGACGATTTTGTTTACGGTTAGCTTGTTATTAACTGCCGTTTCAGGTGCTAAGGTGTCGCTGTCTGGGGTCGCGTCAGTGATGATTGGACGTAGATTTGGGTCATTGATGTTTTCGCCAGATGCAACAAGACGTTCCACTTCTTGGTTTGCCGCTTGAGCAAACTCCGTGGCTTTTTTCTCGTAATTCGTTGGGTTTTGTGCTTTCGAGTCGGTCAGAATCTGAGCGGTTTTATGTAGTTCGGCGTTTTTTGTCGCACCTTCAACAAAATCACTGTACAGATCAATTGGTGCTTCTTCTGAGCCTCCTAGCGCTTGGTTTACTTTCGCTTTCGCGTCTTCTTCACTAATGGCTGGATCTTTTGCCATTTCAATCGCCACAAGATCCGTGATAGGTGAAATCACGTTTGATGATGTTGGTGCACGGAATACGATTTCGTGCGCCATAGCTTGGCCTGGATGATCCATATCTACCGTGTATTTGCCAGCGTACTCTTTCGCATCCAAGGCGATGAGCTGTTTCTGCTTTGAACCGTTTGGTGTGATGGTCTGTAGCGCTAGAGTGCTTTCTGGTTTTGCATCCAATTTCAGTTGACCTTTCTCATCGGTCAGACCAAGGAATGTTTCTTGAGTGTCCCATTGGCCGTTGTTGTTCGTATCTTCAAAAACAACGGCATGCTTGAAGTAGCCGTCAAAACCTGTGATCACAACGCCGTCGTTAGCACTGTTTGAACCACCATCTGAACCGCCACAGCCTGTAAGAGCGATAGCCACTGACGCTGCTAGTAAACTCACCTTATTCATTATTTATTTGTCCTTGTTTCGTTTCCGAATGAGAAAGTCGCTTTTTTTATTATTTTTTTCTTTATATCTCACTAGTGAGATATAAGAGAGTTGTGTCTTTTTAATGACTATTGAGCTTAGGTTCAAGACACGAAAATCCGCACAAAACCCGTAAAATTTATTTCTATTTTTTGTCTATGATGGAAAATTTATAATTTGATCACGGTTCCAGTTTTATTTTGGGAATGATTGTTTTGTTAAAATAACCACCGGTAAAAAAGGTTTATTGGGTGTCGCTAAGGACAGGGGCGTGATAAATCATGTTGATCTTAAATTCCTCAACGCGATCAGCAAATTGAGGGTGAGGTTTAAGCACATAACTGTAGACTTCGCCTGGAATGAATATGTCGTAATCTGTGTATTCAAGGTTGTAAAACATAAATGTTCGTTGCCAGTAATTATCTGGCCATTCAGCACAATGTATTGGATTTACGCCGTCAAAATCCATTGAGCTAGAGATAATATCGGCAAACTCGCCTCGCCCCGCTACGATAGAGCTGTACCAGTAAAATAAATAATCATGACAAAATAGGTCATGTTGATTTGATTTCATATTGAGATCAGAGTCCAGCTTGTGCACTGGTTCGTTACCCTGAACACTTCTATCAAATATGTAGTTGCTAGCAGTCCCGTTTATGTAACCCCCTCCTGAAATGGGAAAGAGGTAGTCAAACAACGTTCCTTGATATTCGTACTCACCAGTGTGGACATTGATGCGTTTTTCCATCGATTGCTTGTTTTTTTGCATGGTGTAGCTTTCGAATTGTTTACCATCAAACACGGTGGTGAAGTAGTTCCGAGTATCTTCATGAACCTGAGATGGGTATTCTTTTTTGATGGTCCAAATTTGGCGTACACCTTGGACATAAACGATCAACGAGTCATCACTGATTTTGTACTTGCCCACTTTTTTCAAGTCTCCCTTTTCAGGACACTGGCGTTTGTTGTGTGAGGCGGCATAACTTACTTCGCCCTCCTCAAACTGAAAGGCCTCGCAATACACCACTTCATACGCGTACGCGATACCGGCAAGATTTTGTGTCGTCTCTAGGCGATAAACTACATCGCCAACTAACGGGTGTTCTGTGTCATTTTGATCGGGTGTGATAACGGGTAACTCAAAGCGCGTTGTGACCCATGCATGATCGCTATTACCGTGATAATCATCGCGCGCTGCTACCGCCAAATATGTGGTGGTTTTTATTTCCTCAGGCGCTCCTTGCACCATCATTTGTCCTTGGTTGAGGACTCTTAACCCATTGGCGTTTTCAAGCCAAATCTGAGTGGTGAGGAGATCGCCATCTGGGTCTTCAAAAAGCTGGTTAAGGTTGAGCGAATAACTCACCGGAGAGTTTTGTTTCAGCTCCCAAGCATAAATAATGGTTTGTAGCTGCTGTTCCACAGTGAGGTTGATGATGGGTTTATTATTCTCTGATGGGTTCTCTTGTGGTCGGCTGTTCTTATCACCCAATGCTGACTCGTAAAACGTGTTGTCTTCTGTGGTATGAAATGGATTCGTAACAGGGCCTGGTTGTCCTAAAAGGGCGGAGTTAAATGCGTCATCTCCCGTTTTTTTAGGAGTGCGATCCAACGCAGAACCTGTCAACGCTTGCTTTACTTCAACTAAAGATGTGCGCTCATATTGACGATGTGCTTGCTGGGTTGACTTGTCGGCGTTGTCTGACAAGTCTTCCACAGATGCCAAATTGTGTTCGTTTGAAATGAAGTAAATACCAAACAAACCGACGCATACTGCGCCGATTATCCAAAGCTTTTTGTTCATGATTACGTGTGCGCCATTCGTGATTGCAGCCAACTGCGAGAGAATTTGAGGTCTTTCTCTATCAGGCTTGCGCTGCACTCGAGTAGCTCACTGATTTCTTGGTTTTTCATGCCCATTAAATACTTGAGTTTGAGTGCGCTCGATTGGCGTGGATAGCGGCTACTGAAACTATCCAGAGCTTTATCCATGATAATCAATTGCTCGAAACGATCTTCTTCATCTCTCATCAATGTAATGTGTTGACGCTTTTGTGCTTGGTGCGAGCGTGCGTTGTCGATCAAGATTTGACGCATCACTTTGGCGGCCATCAAAAAGAAATCGCGCTTTGTTTCAATTTCACTCATGTCGCAGTTGGACATCTTCAGGTAAGCATCATGAATTAATGCTGTGGTGCTGTTGACGCTATCGGCCAATACTTTGTTGTCGGTGCCGTACTTTTCTGCATTTCGTTCACGCTCGTGTTGGGCGATCTTACGCAACTGTAAATAAGCAAACTGATAGAGCTCGCTCTCAGCTCGTTTATCACCAGATTGCCATTGTTGAATGATTTGTGTCAGTGCTACTGCTGTTGCCATGGTTATACATCCTCGCTCACTTTGACAAATTCAGAAATGGTGTGGGTTTCAATGCGATCGGAACCGTCTTGGTTGCGCAGAACATTTTGTTGATAGCGATATAAAATGCCTTGCTCCCAAGTTGCACCAGCTGGCAAGTATTCCCAGGTGGTGTAATTGATTTCGGATGGGGTTGTTGACCAACGTACCATGACGTTCATTTGCGCGAGTTCGGCTTTGGGGGCGCTATTGTTGACCCACCACATGTCGGCAAATTCGCGGGTAACATCTTGGGTGTACAGGCTTGTATCGGTTGGGCAGGTGTCCGTATTTTTCGGCAGTCGCATGACTTGTTGATGGCGCATCAATAGGCACGATTGTGTCATGGACTGTTGGTGGTATTCGGTTTGTTGCCACACGCCGAGGTAGTCAATGTCGTGTTCGCTAGTATTGGGATACGTAAACCAGAGCATTTCTGTGCGGTTATTGTGTTGGATGTTTTTTTTACGCCCGAGACCTTGTACTTTTTCCATCAATAACTCGGTGCTCGGATCAAAATTGAGGGCAACGGAGCGGTACTTCCAGTCGCCTTCATCATCGAAGTCTTCGAGAGAGAAGCCATTCAAGTCGTTGCGGGTGCACCCTGTGATTGAACAACCAACGATATTAAACCAATCCGCAAACTTGCTTATCGGTTCGACGACATCTTCCGTGATAGGGCGCTTCATCGAGAGGAAGCAGCCTTGAAAATGATCGCCAATGCTTGGGTGTTCAATCAATGAGTCTTTGGTGATAGTGAATCGAGTTTCACCAATAGGAGGACGATATTTGGGATGATGCTGATAGCGTAGATCGTAAGCACAAGCGCGGCCTTGCCAATCCTTCTTTTTGATGACGATGTTTTTGAACGTCATGTCGCGAGGTTCAAAAATGATCTCATCAGAGGAAAAGTTTTTTTCAATGTACTGCTGGCTTTCGTTTAGGTGCTCAATCGCCTCATTGACAGATACCCAATCGAGATTGAGGTAGCGTTTAGCGTCATCCAGGTAATTGAGATCAAGGCCTTTGAGCTGGCTTTGAAAGTGAGGATCAGAAAGCACACGGTTTGCTAGGACAATTTCCTCACGATTCTCAGGCGTGCTGTCGAGAGAAAGCAGCAGACGCGTCATATTGATGCTGCGGCTAGGTT
>NZ_JAWOTP010000035.1:0-24768 GCF_033338935.1 Vibrio sp. Vb0598
CTTTAAAATACAAAACGCCCGATGAAGTACATCGAGCGTTTTAGTTAAAAAGTGTCAACCCATATCAGGACGGGTCAAGCTGTGTGAGGTAACCGTTTTCTACGGTGTGTAGTATGTTGCTGCGCCAGGGCCTACTGGTAAACCAAATACGAATACCCATAGGTAGAACAGCACACTCCAACCTACAATGAAGCAGATTGAGTAAGGTAGCATGGTCGCGATCAGCGTACCGATACCTAAGTTCTTCATGTAACGAGTCGCTACGGCAAGAATCAAACCAAAGTAGCTCATCATTGGAGTAATGATGTTTGTCGTCGAGTCACCAATTCGGTAAGCAGCCTGAATCGTTTCCGGTGCATAACCAACAAGCATCAACATAGGAACAAAAATCGGAGCCGTTACTGCCCACTGTGCCGATGCCGAACCAATCATTAGGTTGATAAAGCCACACATCAGGATGAAGGCAAAGAACAACATTGGGCCAGTTAAGCCAATTTCTTGCAGGAAGCTAGCGCCAGCAACCGCGAATACCTGACCGAAGTTAGTCCATTTAAAGAAAGCAACGAACTGAGCCGCAAAGAAAACTAATACAATGTACATGCCCATAGAAGACATAGATTTCGCCATTGCATCAATTACATCGCGATCCGTCTTCATCGTGCCAACAACTTTACCAAACACAAAGCCTGGAATAGCAAAGAACACAAAGATGAATGCCACGATACTTTTCAGGAATGGTGAACCTGCAATTGTACCTGCATCAGAACGTAGAATGCCGTCTTCTGGAACAACCGTCCAAGCAAGCAGCGCTGAAACAACCAGTACAGCAACACCTGCTAGTTTTAGGCCTTTCTTCTCAATGTCTGTTAAGCCACCCATTTTGTCGTTCGACAAATCTTCTGAGGCTTCTTCTTCACTGTATTTGCCAAGCTTTGGCTCAACAATTTTTTCAGTAACAAACGCACCTGTGATTGCAATGAAGAATGTCGACACAAACATGAAGTACCAGTTAACTTCTGGACCAACAGTGTAAGTTGGGTCAATCATTTGCGCCGCCGTTTCAGTAATGCCTGACAACAGCGGGTCAACCGTACCAATAAGTAGGTTTGCTGAGTAACCACCAGATACACCAGCGAACGCCGCAGCAAGACCGGCAAGTGGGTGACGACCTAAAGAATGGAACAGCATTGCAGCCAGTGGAATAAGTACCACATAGCCAAGCTCTGATGCCGTATTTGAAATGATACCCGCGAAAACGACCGTCACTGTTACCATGCGTTGTGATGCACCCATGACTAAGCCACGCATTGCTGCAGATAGCAAGCCTGAGTATTCAGCAATAGCAACACCCAACATCGCAACCAATACCGTACCCAAAGGTGCAAAGCCGACAAAGTTTTTCACTAGATTGGTAACGATTAGTTCAAGGCCATCAGCGTTAAGCAAGCTAACGACATGAATCATGCCATCCGCGGCACGACCTTTTGCACCCTCAGGACGAGGATCAACTACGGAAACTTCGAAGTATCCTGCAATACCCGACATCACCAGAATGGCTAAACAGAAAATGGCAAATAGTGTGATCGGGTGGGGTAATAAGTTCCCCAAATATTCGACAGTATCCAAAAAGCGCGTAAACAGCGGCTTCTTAGGCGAGTTTTGTTTAATTGAATCAGATGAACTCATCTGTTCCCTCCTTGTTTTTATTCCTATGCAAATGTGACAAAAATGTCAAAAAGCGTGCGAAGGGTACTTGAGTAGAAGGTCAAATAAAAGCCCTAAATGTTACAAACTGTGACGAACAGAGGCATTTATAACCAACATTGAATAAAAATGTAGATATTTCATCCATGTAAGATAATTAACTCAACATTATCAATTAAACAAAACCATAAGTTAGATATATGCAGGCTGATTACTTTTGCACAGCTTTGAATCTCGGGTTCGTTTTACAAATGACATAAAGACGCCCTCTCCGTTTTACAATCTGACAATCCGGATGACGACTTTTTGCACTTTTTAATGATTTTACTACCTTCATGATTTATTCCTTTTCGCTCTTAAATTGACCAAAACGACGGTTGAAGTTCGCAATGCGACCTTCGGTTTGTACAACGCGCTGTTTACCGGTGTAGTACGGGTGAGAAGCTGACGACACATCTAACGTAAAGTAAGGGTAAGTTTTGCCATCTTTCCATTCGATGGTTCTCTCCGTTTTCAACGTAGAACCAACGACAAAGTACTTATCTACACTGGTGTCGTGGAACACCACAGGACGATATTCAGGGTGGATTCCTGGTTTCATAATACTTTTCCTTTCAATTAAATTGTTATGTTATAACATTTTAATTAATAATCATTATCAACAAGAAAAGCAAGAGAAATTTGTGATACTTTTCATCTCAATGAATTCTTAAAGATGTCCACCATGTATTCCATCGAACCCATCGGCGTCATTGAGACACCGTACAAAGAAAAGTTTGCAGTTCCGCGCCAACCACGCTTAGTACCAGAGGCTAAAGCACGCGTAAAACTGTTAGGTGCAGCAAATAGCCCTGAAGCAGTGCGTGGGCTAGAACAGTTCTCTCACGTTTGGTTGTTGTTTCTATTTGATCAGAACCTGGAAGCTGGTTGGAAACCAACTGTACGTCCGCCACGATTAGGCGGCAATGAACGAATTGGTGTCTTTGCCTCGCGCTCGACTTTCCGTCCAAACGGAATCGGAATGTCAGCCGTTGAAGTGAAAGGAGTCACTAAGCAAGGCGATCAAATCTATCTTGATTTAGGCAGTGTAGATCTCGTGGATGGGACACCGATTGTGGATATTAAGCCTTATATCCCCTATTCGGATTCTATTTCGGAAGCACAAGGCGGATACGCAGACCAAGAGCCAGAAAAGTCACAAGTCACCTTTTCTGCTCAAGCATTAGCAACGATAGAAAATCGATCCGATACTGACTATGTAAGATCAGTCATTGAACAAGTTCTGGCACAAGATCCTCGCCCTGCATATAAGAAAAACAAGCCGGACGACAAAGAATATGCGGTAAATTTGTTCGACTTGAACGTAAAGTTCACAGCAACAAGCAACTTAATAACGGTTACCGCTATTGAAAGCTTTTGACAAACGCAATTGGCTGATATTATAGACGGCTAACAAATTTCCCTTTCGGGAACTCCCATACTCCTGCTTATTCAAGCTTGAGTATCTAACTTAAATAAACGGATAAATTTAATGCGTACCAGTAATTATCTTCTTTCTACTCTGAAGGAGACTCCAAACGACGCAGAAGTAGTGAGCCACCAGCTCATGCTACGTGCAGGTATGATCCGTAAGCTGGCTTCAGGTTTATACACCTGGCTACCTACTGGTCTACGTGTACTGCGTAAAGTCGAAAACATCGTTCGTCAAGAAATCGACAATGCAGGCGCAGTCGAAACTTTGATGCCCGTTGTTCAGCCGTTTGAACTATGGGAAGAGACAGGCCGCAGCGAAAAGATGGGTCCTGAGCTACTTCGCTTTACTGACCGTCATGTTCGTCCGTTTGTACTTAGCCCAACCGCTGAAGAAGTGATCACTAGCCTTGTTCGCAATGAAGTGAGCTCTTACAAACAGCTTCCGCTAAACCTGTACCAAATCCAAACTAAATTCCGTGACGAACGACGCCCACGTTTTGGCGTAATGCGTTCACGTGAATTCTCAATGATGGATGCGTACAGCTTTGACATTGATAAAGACGGACTACAAAAGTCATACGACGCAATGCATGATGCTTACTGTAAAGCATTCGATCGCATGGGTCTGGATTACCGTCCTGTACTTGCAGATAGCGGTGCTATCGGTGGTAGCGGCTCTCAAGAGTTCCACGTACTGGCTGAAAGCGGCGAAGATATCATCGCATTTTCTAGCGAGTCAGATTACGCGGCAAACATTGAAAAAGCAGAAGCACTAGCTCCAGCCTCTGAGGCTGCGGCACCAACACAAGAAATGACGTTGGTTGATACGCCAAACGCGAAAACAATCGCTGAATTGGTTGAGCAGTTCGAACTACCAATTGAAAAAACAGTGAAAACACTGTTTGTGAAAGCATCTGACGAAGTTGATGCGCCAATCATCGCGCTTATTATTCGTGGTGATCATGAACTGAACGAAGTGAAAGCAGAAAACCTTCCTCAGGTTGCAGCTCCACTGGAAATGGCATCTGAAGAAGAAATTCGTGCGCTTATCGGTGCAGGCCCTGGTTCACTTGGCCCTGTTGGCCTTAAACTGCCGTTCATTGTTGACCGCAGCGTTGCGGTAATGAGCGACTTCGGTGCGGGCGCGAACATCGATGGCAAACACTACTTCGGTATTAACTGGGGTCGTGATGTAGAGCTTGGTCAAGTTGAAGACCTACGTAACGTTGTGGAAGGTGACCCAAGCCCATGTGGCAAGGGCATTATCCAGCTTAAGCGTGGTATCGAAGTTGGCCATATCTTCCAACTAGGTAACGCTTACTCCGCAGCGATGAACTGTGGTGTACTGGGTCCTGATGGTAAGAACGTCATCCTAGAAATGGGTTGTTACGGTATCGGTATCACTCGCGTAGTAGCGGCTGCTATTGAACAAAACCACGACAAATACGGCATCATCTGGCCAGATGCAATCGCACCATTCCAGGTAGCGATCGTTCCAATGAACATGCACAAGTCAGAAGAAGTGAAAGAAGCCGCTGAGAAATTGTACGCTGAGCTAACGGCAATGGGCATCGAAGTGCTATTTGACGACCGTAAAGAACGCCCAGGCGTAATGTTCTCTGACATGGAGCTTATTGGTGTACCGCATACAATTATTATCGGTGACCGCTCAATGAAAGAAGGCAACTTCGAATACAAGAACCGTGCTACTGGTGAGAAAACAGCAGTCGCAATGACTGACATTGTTGAGCACGTAAAAGCTCAACTAAAGTAAGCACTCGACGAGTTCGCATTTGAAGTAGTTTCAAATAGTTAAAAAGGGTTGGCTTCGGTCAGCCCTTTTTTATTACAGCTCAACATCCTCCCTCCACCTTTTTCGAACTATTCACTTTGTTAATCTTTGGTTCAGCTTCTTGCTATTAAACTGATTTCATCATCTGAAGGAGGTCAGTTATGGATTTAAAAAGTCTTCTAAACCAAGCACTCAAATCAGACTTACTTAAGCAAGGTGCAGATGCATTGGGCAAACAAACCAACAACATCAAATCCTCATCAAATTCAAGTAGCCTAAAAACGCTAGGAGCAGGTGCTGTAGGCGGAGGCCTCATCGGTATGCTGATGGGCTCAAAGAAAAGTAAAAAAATGACTAAAAAAGTAGGGTCAAGCGCATTAAAAGTCGGTGGCGCAGCTGCGCTTGGAGCCTTGGCCTACAAAGTGTATAACGACTGGCAAGCCAAGCAATCCGGTCAAGGTGTTCAAGAAACCTTTGACCCCGATGACAGTAAACACAGTGTCTTAATTTTAAAAGCAATGATTGGAGCTGCAAAAGCTGATGGTCACGTTGATGAAGAGGAAATGGCGCGCATTGAACAAGCTCTCGCGGATATGGGCGCAGATGAGCACGTTCGTCACCTCGTTCAGCAAGAGTTAAACAAACCGCTTGATCCTGCTGAAATTGCTAATCAGGCGACCTCTCCTCAACAAGCGTCAGAAATTTACCTAGCGTCTTTGATCGTCGCTGATGAACAAAACTTTATGGAAAAAGCGTATCTGCAAGAACTAGCAAAACAACTTCAACTTTCACCAGAAGTCACTCAGCAGTTAGAAGCACAAATGCAGTGATTAAATCTCGCTCAAGCAAACCTTCAACTTGAGCCAAAACAACTCTGTACTTTGAGTTTCAAATCCGCTGTGTGTATATTGAGATAAGTTATCATTTAGTGGAAAGAAAACATGCAAGTATACGGCTGTTGTGAACTGGTTCGTGAGCTTTATGCTCAGATTGGTAGTGGCGATCAAGCTTATATTCCCCAAGCAATTTCATGTGCAGTTAAAGCACTGAACGATGTTGCAGCGGATGAGTCCCTGCCTAAAGAAGTGCGTGAAAAAGCGGCATTTGCTGCGGCAAACCTACTGATTTCAGATTTTGAGGATAAGTAATGAATCTAGCGAACTTTGAATCCATGGATCCTGTCATGCTGATGAGCATTGTGAATATGAAGCTACGCGACGACTTCGGTGGTGACTTAGATAAACTGGTGGCTTTCTTCGATATCGAACGCACAGCACTGGAGACAAAACTGGCTTCTGCTGGTTTTGACTTTCTTCCAGAAGCAGGACAATTCCGTTAATCCACACCATGCTTGGCGGATAACCGAAACGAGAATAACCAATATGAAAAAGGGCTTGATGAGTTACCATCAAGCCCTTTTCTTTTATTCGATAGGCGTCTCGGTTAGCCAAATGAAGCCCAGATGACTGTCGCCACAAGAATTGGACATACAAACTTCACATACGCAGGCCATAACTTACCAAACCAACCTTGCGTAAACTCCGGGCAACCTTGCTCAAGCTCTTTGATTTTTGAGTTGCGATTCCATACCCAACCACCAAATAAGCAGAATAAGAGCGCAGCGGTTGGTTGTAGATACTGAGTAGCAACCGTCGCGACCATACCAAACAGAGCGCCAAAGTTATAAACAATCACCACACTGAACAAGGCAATGAGACCACCTAAAACCCAGCTCGTTGCGCTGCGCTTAGTATTGAAGCGCTCACTCACTAAAGCCACTGGACACTCTAACATTGAAATGGAGGACGTTAGCGCCGCAATCGTCAGCAATAAGAAGAATACAATAGAGAACAATTGACCAAGCAAACCTAAGCTATCAAACATCAATGGCAATACGGTAAATACCAACGTATCAGAGCTTAATAGAGAGCCATCTTCTGCATAGATCTGAACGCCTTTTTGCATTGCCACAAACATCGCTGGCATCACCACTAATCCTGCAATGAAAGCAACGGCAGTATCTACCATGGTCACGTTCATCGCCATCTTTGGTAGGTTCTCTTTCTTACTCAAGTAAGAGCCATAAATCAGCATTGAACAGCCACCGATCGTAAGCGAGAAGAAGCCCTGCCCCATTGCAGCAAGAATCAACTTGCGGTCCCATACCTTTTCAAAATCCGGCACTAGGTAATGTTTCAGACCTTCCATCGCACCGTTTTGCGTCATGATGTAAGCAAATAGCAGAGCAAACAAAACAAACAATGCTGGCATCAAACGTGTGGACCACTTCTCAATACCTTGTTTTACGCCACCTTGTACGATGAGAATCGTCAGTACATAAAAAGTAATGGTTCCGAACAAGTTACGTTCAACACTAAAGCCCTTTAGCCATTGAGTTGCAGCTTCTAACCCCATTAGATCTGTGATTGCACCCAGTAAAAAGCAGATCAACCAACCACCAACAATTGAATAAAACGCTAAGACAGCGCTTGGTACGCTTAAACCAATCCAACCCACAATGCCGCCGAGCTTTTTACCGGCAGGGTTATCTGTGATTGCACGCATACTGTCTACAGGGTTGGCTTGACCATGGCGACCAATCGCCATTTCAACCACCAGCATCGGAAATGCGACGATAAGAATCATCACCAAATAAACTAACAGGAAAGCACCGCCACCATTACTGGCTGCTTGAGTTGGGAAGCCCCAAATATTGCCAAGGCCAACTGCGGCACCTGCGGCAGCTAAGATGAACCCGAGACGAGAGCCAAAATGCTCGCGAGGCTGAGAAGAGGTTTGCTGTGTCATACTACTCACACAAAAATATCATTGAACTAGCTAACTAGTACACTATAGCAATATTCACTATTCAACAAGAGCACCTCGGTTAAATCCTCGACAGTTGAAACAATTTGTAGTCATTCAGCTTGTAAATTTTAACGTACATCTCATATTCATCGCTCAAAAGCCTCGCGACTGTTGTTCGTTTTACGTGGCTGAATTTTACCAATCCTTCTGCCGTGAAGTGAGCCGAAAAATAATGAGCTCTGGTGTAAGGGACGAACTGTTCCTCGTGATACTGTGTCGAAAAGCAGAATATTGTGCTTCGCTTTTTCCCCCTAATGTCTATTTATCAGCTAGTTATTACTCTGTTCTCATTTATACCCATGATTCAAGGAGAGGAAAATGAAGGTCACCCTACTTCACGGAGCGATGGTTGTAGCACTCAGCGCCAGCTACCAAGCTCAAGCCTATAACTGTCAAAGTTTACCCGACTGGGACAGCACTGCGACTTATACATCGGGCGCTTTAGTAAAAACGCAAGGAGCCGCTTATGAGGCTGCATATTGGACGCAAGGCAATGATCCCGTGACCAACTCAGGATCTTGGGAAGCATGGAAAGCGTTAGGGCAATGTGATGGTGGAAGCAACAATTTATCACCAACGGTGTCGTTCTCCTCTCCAATAAACAACGCACAAATTCCCGAAGGCAGTGCGATCACTTTGTTAGCCAACGCAACTGACGAAGATGGCCAAATCACACAAATTGAGTTTGTTGCAGGCAACCAAACCGTTGCTGTGGTAACTCAAGCACCATTCGAAGCTTCTTGGACAGCTATTGAAGGGATCTCGCAATTGACCGCAATTGCGACAGATAATGAGGGAGCTGTTAGCACCACGACGATTTCTATCCAAGTTCAACCACAAGTCGAATTACCGCCACCAAGCATTTCATTGACAAGCCCAGTAGGCACAGAAGTGCTTAATGTAGGCGATAACCTAACCGTAGCCGCTCAAGCTGACGATATTGATGGTGTGGTCACACAAGTTGAGTTCTTCGTAAACAATCAATCTGTCGCCATTGATACTAGCGCACCTTACGAATATCAATGGACCGCTAGTCCAGGTACATACTCGTTCAAAGCACAAGCGACTGATGATACAAACCTCGCAACGATGAGCCAAGAAGTAGCGCTGGTTATTAGTAATTCAGAAACCGGAACGGGCGGATGTGCAGATGCAGTACCTTATGTGGCAGGCACAAGTTATCAAGCTGGCGACCTGATTTCTCACTTCAACCAAAAATATCGTTGTGATGTTGCTGGTTGGTGCTCCTCGGATGCGACATGGGCTTACGAGCCTGGTGAAGGGCTATACTGGCAAGATGCTTGGAGTGGCCTAGGTGCTTGTTCGACACCACCGCAAGTTACCATTACGGCACCAACGGATGGACAAGTCGTGCTCGCTGGCAGCAATAACGAAATCACGGCAAACGCAAGCGATGCTGATGGCACAGTCACGCAAGTTGAGTTTTTTGCGAACAACACCAGCTTAGGGGTCACCACTCAAGCGCCATATTCCGTTACTTGGAACGCCACACTTATTGGCGCTAACCAGCTTAAAGCCGTCGCAACCGATAATGATAACAACACGTCAGAGTCCCTGGTTGGTGTGGAAGTCAGCGATAAAGATTTGGTCGTCTCTCTGACTTCACCAAGCAGCGGTCAAACCGTCGGATTAGGCAAAAGTCTCGCATTAAGCGCCGATGCAACGTCTTTAACTTCAGGCATTAAACACGTTGATTTCATGATCAACGGCTCTATTGTTGCAACCGATACCACAGCACCTTACACAGCCAACTGGACACCAACTGCACTTGGTAACTTTACAGTTAGCGCCCAAGCTGTGGATTTGTCAGGAAGCAATGCACTGTCTGACGCCGCAGCAATAACGGTGGTTGAGCAAGTAGAGAAACGCCATAAACTCATCGGTTACTGGCACAATTTTGTAAATGGTGCGGGCTGTCCAATTCGTCTAGCAGATATGGCAGATGCTTGGGATGTGATTGATATTGCCTTTGCTGAAAATGATCGCAACAGTGATGGCACTGTGCACTTTAATCTATATTCAGGCGATATTTACAGCGATTGTCCAGCACTCGATCCAACACAATTCAAGCAGGACATGGCAGCGCTTCAAGCTAAAGGTAAGAAGTTTGTTCTCTCTCTTGGCGGCGCAGAAGGCACGATTACGCTGAATACCGACCAAGATGAAGCCAACTTTGTCTCTAGCCTAACAGGTCTTATCGCTGAGTGGGGCTTTGATGGTCTAGATGTGGATTTAGAGAGTGGTTCTAACTTAGTTCATGGCTCGCAAATTCAAGCTCGCCTTGGTCGTGCTTTGCTTCAAATAGAGCAAAACATGGGTGGAGATATGTACCTAACCATGGCGCCTGAGCACCCTTATGTTCAAGGCGGCTATGTGGCTTACAGCGGTATTTGGGGAGCTTACATTCCTGTGATAAACGAGACACGCAGCACGCTCGACTTGCTTCACGTCCAGTTATATAACAACGGCGGTTTGCCAAACCCATACCTGCCAGGCAGTGCACCAGAAGGCTCTGTGGATATGATGGTAGCGCAATCTAAAATGCTTATCGAAGGTTTTGAGTTGGCCGACGGCACTCAATTTGCACCATTGCGCGATGATCAAGTCGCAATCGGTTTACCTTCAGGTCCTAGCTCGGCAAATTCAGGGCAGGCTCCAACACAGAATATTATCAACGCACTAGATTGTTTAACCAAAGGCACTTCATGTGGCACCGTTAAACCAGCGTACCATTACCCGAATTATGCAGGAGTAATGACATGGTCTATCAACTGGGATCAGCATGATGGCTTTAACTTCTCAAAACCTGTCGGCGATAAACTCACCGAGATGAATGCGCAATAAGCTATCAAAGAATAAGCGAGTAAAACGCAAAGAGAGCACAATAGTGCTCTCTTTCTTTATCTCATCGAGTTTTTGCTTTTTAATGAGTAATTAAATCGTAAATACTCGGTAATCTTTTAGCTCAGGGATTTTCTTCAACAGATCGTTTTCTTGCCCTGCCATGTCATCCAGCGAATCGCACAAGTCTTCTGCTTGTTGTTCTACCTCTTTCGAATGCTCGGCTAAACGCTCTTCTACTTTCGCGCTGAGTTCAGCCATACTCTCTGATAATGCAGTGAGGTTTATCCCTCCCTCTTCCTTCATTTTTTTCGATAAAGCATCCAACGAACTGGCTAAAAACTCTTTATTGAAGATCTCTTGTGCTTTTGCAAAGTCTTCAGTCCACCCTTGTGTCATAGACTCAAAACTCTCCGCAGGCAGGATGAAATCACCATCTTTGTAGTAACGTGATTCAACATCAGCGAAAAAGTCCTTTACTGCGACTTTTACATTATCAAACGCACCAGGTGCATCGAGGCTTTCCGCAACATCATCAATAATATCATTCGCAAGCGCTAAACCATCACTCGCCAATTGCTTTGCTTGTGGAATATACGCGTTCATTTTTTCGCGATAGTCTTCAATTGCCGCTTTTTGGTCGGCATTGAGTTCAATTAGCTCACCTTTGATGAAGAGGTTGTTATCCTCATCCACGACAGCTTTATCACCTGTCGTTTGGCGAATTTCCAAGCTTTGCCCATCCATACGGACTTCATTATTGATGTCCACACGACACTGCGCTGCATAACCAGTAGCACTGACCATCAGCAATGAGAGTGTAAAAAGCTTTTTCATGTCATTCTCTTTTATTTAACATTACTCGTGTTAAACATAACACTGAGTGATACATGAGATGTCAGCAAATCGTCACGACTTCGTAACAAGTTGTTTTATCTCCTATTTTCACGTCAACCTCATCACCCTCTTCTTTCCCGAACAACGCTCGACCCAGAGGAGATTTGGCTGTTAAGACAAAGACTTCCAGAGTCTGATATTGAACAGTCAAACCACCAGAGCAAGGGCCTACAAAGAAGTGCTTTTCGATCAAATTCTCATCTGCGAGAACAACGTAAGCACCAACACCAACAGGCGCATTCTTAAAGTTACGAGTCACTAAAGAACGATATTGACGCAACTCCTCTTCACTATCTTGAATTCGCATGGCTTGTCCATGAGCAAGATACGCGGCTTCAAGTGCCAATGTATCGTACTTGTGCTCGGGAACAGTTTCTTCATCTGTGGCGGCATCGATAGCTCGCTGAGCCGATGAATGGGCAACTTGAAGTTTTTCTTCCAGATGTTGGATGATAATTTGGACTAAGTCAGCTTTGTTCATACTTTTAGGACGCGCGTTTAGTATTCGGGGTGTGTTAATGTAGCCAAGTTTACCATCAAAGAAAGGTTTCCCTATTATGCAAAGTGACTCGCTGCATCAAACACTTCAATCTGTATTTGGTTTTGACTCATTACGCCAAGGTCAGCAACCCGTTATTGAAGCCGTTATGAATGGTTACTCTGCTGCGGCAATCTTTCCTACAGGCTCGGGGAAGTCACTCTGTTATCAACTACCTGCAACCATATTACCCAACCTTACGTTGGTGATCTCTCCGTTGTTGGCGTTAATGAAGGATCAACTGAGCTTTTTACAAAGTAAAGGAATCGCGGCCGCTTCTATCGATAGCAGTCAAAGTAGAGAAGAAGCACAACAGGTCATGGCTGGCGTGAAGAATGGACAAATCAAAATCTTGATGATTTCTGTTGAGCGACTAAAAAATGAGCGTTTTCGTGAATTCATTCGCCAAGTACCGATTTCTTTGATGGTCATTGATGAAGCGCACTGTATTTCCGAATGGGGGCATAACTTTCGTCCAGATTATCTCAAACTACCGCAATATCAACGTGAACTGAACATCCCACAGTCTTTACTTCTCACCGCAACGGCAACGCCTGCAGTTATTGAAGACATGCAAAAAAAGTTCGATATTTCCAGTGAACATATTACCGTTACAGGCTTCTACCGCTCTAATCTGGATATCTCGGTGATCCCGTGTGAGGAAACAAAGAAACAAGAACAGCTCAGTGAGATCATCGCCTCTTCACCTAAGCTTCCGACCATCGTATACGTGACGCAGCAGCAAACAGCAGAACGAGTAGCAAAGTCATTAATCCATATTGGCATTAACGCTCACGCATACCACGCTGGCATGAAAAGCGACGTTCGTGAACAAATCCAACAGCAGTTCATGGATGGCCAAATTGACTGTATTGTTGCAACGATTGCATTTGGTATGGGGGTCGATAAATCTGATATTCGACGCGTCATTCACTTCGACTTACCCAAATCAATCGAGAACTACGCACAAGAGATTGGACGTGCAGGCAGGGACGGGCAACGCTCGGAGTGCATTCTGCTAGGCAATACGTCCGGCCTAACGGTGTTGGAGAATTTTGTCTATGGTGACACACCAGAATTTACGTCAATTAACTATGTAGTCGAGCAAGCGAAAGAACATGCTCCACAATGGGAGGTAGTGCCACTGCGTTTGTCGCGTGAAAGTAATATCCGCCAATTGCCACTCAAAACCTTGTTGGTTTATTTGGAGCTACATAACGTCATTGAAGCAAAGTACAGTTACTTTGCGGAATATCGGTTTAAGTTTTTGCACGATCAGCAATTTATTGTGAATCAATTTCAAGGCGAGCGACGTCAATTTGTGGAGGCTATTTTTTCCTGCTCACAAAAAGCCAAAGTGTGGTGCCAAGTTGATCTAGAAGCGCTATGGATGAACTATCAATCGGAACGCAGCCGAGTTGTCGCAGCGCTCGACTATTTTCACCAGAACGGCTGGATAGAACTAGAGAGCAAACAACTGACGGACGTGTACTCAGTTATGCCAACCAAACAGAGCTCGGATGTTTTAATCCAACAACTGTATGAACTGTTCCAATCCAAAGAAAGCAAAGATATCGAAAGAATCCACACCATGCTGCACTTGTTCCAGTCCGAGCACTGTTTGAGCTCACAATTGGCGAACTACTTTGCGGATCACGATGCACCAAAGCAATGTGGTCACTGCTTCGTGTGTCGTGGTCACGTCGCCACATTCACAGCACCAGAACCTGAAGATATTGAACAATCTCAAGTATCGATATGGGCGCGGGAGTTTATTCAGCTTTCCCCATCGGCCATCAGTAATGATGCCGTTGCTCGCTTCTTGTGCGGAATCAGCACTCCTTTGATTAGCCAGCTAAAAGCCTCAAAGCTAGCAGGTTATGGTGCAATGGCAAATGTAAGTTTTGAGCAGGTATTAACGCAGGTAGAAACGGTAAGGGCCTAAAAAAAGCTCAATTGACGCGCTTGGTCTTCGGGCTTGAGCATCACGTTCAAGCCTAAAAGGCGAATTTCCCGTCCATTTTGGCGTTTAAGAATATCTCTTAGCAAGATCTTGAAGTCCTCAAGCTCTAATTGCGGATGGATGTGCTCAATTGTTGTCAGTTGAAAGTCGGCAAATTTGACTTTAATACCTTGTTTAATAATCGACTTATCTGGGCTTGCACGCTCTAAACGTTTCTCGAGTTCAGGATAAAGTTTCTCCTCAATCACTTGCCAACATTCATCATAGGTTGCGATGTTCTGGCTGAATGTCCTTTCCACACCGACGGACTTTCTCTCGCGCTCAACAACGACTTCTCGATTATCAATTCCATGGCTTCGCTGCCATAAGGAGGCACCCTGACGACCAAACTGCCTCAACAACTCTCGATAGTCACTGTTTTTAATGTCCTCACATCGATAAAAACCGGCTTGGTGGAGCTTCTCAAGACTCACCTTCCCCACACCAGGAATGTTCTCTAGCGGAAGACTATCGATAACCTCTTGGACTTTCTCTGGCGGAATCACAAACTGACCGTTGGGCTTGTTCATGTCTGACGCGACCTTGGCAAGAAACTTTATCGGAGCAATGCCCGCCGATGCCGTCAACCCAAGTTCACTCCAGATATCGCGGCGAATTGACTCTGCGATCAACGTAGCGGAGCCACGGCAAGCTGTCGAGTCCGTGACATCGAGGTATGCTTCATCCAATGAGAGAGGTTCAATGATAGGCGTATAACGCTCAAAAATAGCACGAATCTGCTGAGAGACTTGCTTATATACATGCATTCTACCGGGCACAACCAACAAATGAGGACAGAGTTGCAGCGCGCGCGCCGTTGACATTGCACTGCGAACACCATATTTACGCGCATCATAATTACAGGTGCTAATCACTCCACGCTGCTTTTCATGTCCGCCAACAGCGAGTGCAATGCCACGGTAACTGGGGTTATCTCTCATCTCTACGGCAGCATAAAAACAATCCATATCGACATGAATAATTTTTCTAATTCGATCTGACATAGCCATCAAAGCACTGTTCAAAAAAACAGTATAAATCAAATCTACCTGAAGAGAAATGGGCGTGTTTAAGCGAACGTCAATCTCGAAGCATTACGTCCAATTGATCGACTAATTCGGCCCAATCTGCATCTTCTTCGATGGCTTGTTTTAGAAAGTTCGCCTGTGACATCGTCCAAAAGCTAGCTTCATGTAAAGGCGCAGAATCTCTTTTGTGTCGATGTTGATTAATAAAATCTTTCATTTCTTGAGGAGAGCTACCGAGGCCCAGTTGTTGAAATAGCTCAGCTATACCATGTTGATGCATTTCCATACTACTTTCTCCCTACGTTAGCTAAACATAATTATATAACTAAGACAGGAATAATGATGTGATGTTAACGGATGCGTGTCAAACATTTGAGTAGTTGTTCTACTTTTGGTTGACATGTGTTTTTTGATGGCGATAAGTTTAATTTTAGTTATCATTGATTTTAAACAATTAATTTTGGGGACTGCGCTTGAGTAATAAGATTCTGGTTGTTGAAGATAGTCGTGCATTTAAAAACTTTCTTTGCCAAACAATAAGCCAAGCTGGTTATGAGGTCATCGCAGCGGAAAGCTACGCGGAGGCAAAGAACTTGTTATCTTCAGCACAGGACCTCTTCTGTGCGGTTTTAGACTATTGTTTACCGGATGCTCAAGATGGCGAGATTATTGACCTCGTTTTGGAACATGGTCATCGTGTCATTGTTTTAACGGCTCGATTTCAAGAAGACACTCGCGAAAAGATGCTCGCAAAAGGTGTCCTCGACTATATTTTGAAAGACAGCATGGCGTCCGTTTCCTATCTATTACCACTCCTCAAGCGACTAACCAACAATCAACAACACAAATGTTTAGTCGTTGATGATTCACACACCGTAAGAAGACACATTGCCCAACTTTTGGAGCATCAATACATTCAAACGTTGGAAGCTGACAATGGGCAAAAAGCCCTAGAGCTTGTCGAGCAAAATCCAGATATCACTCTCGTTTTAACCGACCATGACATGCCCGTTAAAGATGGCATTACGATGGTGCGAGAATTACGTCGGAAGTGGGATAAAAATCAATTAGCCATTCTCGGCTTGTCGGGTAGTAACTCTAAGACAATGACGGCTAGGTTTCTAAAAGCAGGGGCCAATGACTTTTTATACAAGCCATTTAATCAAGAAGAATTTTTTTGCCGTATTCACCAACTGTTAGATATCAAAGACGCAACATCTGAACTGTTTAAAATGGCAAATCAAGATGCGCTAACGGGCTTATGGAACCGCCGCTTTCTGTTTGAGCAACCCCATGTAGAAAACGCTCAAAGAAACATCGCGATGCTTGATATCGATTTCTTTAAGCAAGTAAATGATACACACGGACATGAGGGTGGCGATGCTGTGTTAGTCATGATAGCGAATATTCTAAAAATCTATTTTCCAAATGATATTGTCGCTAGGCTTGGTGGCGAGGAGTTTTGTATTCAAGCCAGTGGCGACTATGACGGCTTTCTAACACGCTTAGAACAAATGAGACAGCGCATAGAAAAAACGCCAATAACTTATTTGGACAAAAACATTCTTGTGACCGCGAGTATTGGTGTAAGCAACATCGAGGGGGAGCTGGAACAACAAATAAAAGTGGCGGATGAGCGACTTTACATGGCCAAAGAGAACGGACGTAACCAAATCATTTCTTCGTCCTAATGACTATCAGTGTGGTCTTGCTCTGTAACATGAGAGAAAGAAACAACAAAACACGGTATTGGGCTCTTTCTCGGACATCTGAGCTTTGGTTAGCTGCCTAAAAATAAAGCTCAGCAGAACGCTGAGCTTTATCACTTTCTTAGTACGATTAACCAATACTAAGCAATTCTATCTTTTTCCCACGCCGCCAATTTCTCAGCACGCGCAGCCTCGCGCGCTTCACGTTTTTTACGCGCATCGCAGGGTTCTGGACAATTACACACTTTTTCGATGCCAACTGCCCCTAAGCCACCACAGCTACCTTTCACGACTTTCTTTTGGAAAATGTATCCGACAGCCATTGCAGTGATTACCGCGACAAACACAGCAAAGGTAATTAGAAATGTATTCATAAAAACATGCTCACTTCTGTTGTTATTTCTTCATGAATGGCTTGTATGCTTCCGAAGCCAACTCTTTAAAACCATCTTCCGTTTTCACAATCATGAAAACAGGAATATTATTTTCGTTCGCAATTGCCATGCCTTTGTCTTCACCTAGCACCATAAGACCAGTTGCAAGACCATCAGCAGTCATCGACGATTTATCTAATACCGTTACAGACACCACTTTATGATGAATTGGTTTGCCTGTTCGTGGATTAATAATATGAGAGTATCTCACACCATTACTCTCAAAGTAATTACGATAGTCACCACTTGTTGCAATTGCCATGTCGCCTGGTTCAATAATTTCTTGAATTGAACGTTCATCAACGGTCGGTTTTTCAATTGCGATACGCCAAGGCACACCTTCACGATTGACACCTTTGAGACGCATTTCACCGCCAACTTCGACCATAAAGTTCTGTACCCCTTCAGATTGAAGGTAGTCAGCAACCACGTCAACCCCCCAACCTTTCGCAATCGTCGATAGGTCGACGTACAAGTTAGGAAGGTCTTTGGACAGTGTATTACCATCAACAGATAGGTGGTGAATACCGGTATTTGCTTTGCGAGCAGCGAGTTCTTCATCGGTTGGAACTACATCTGGACGAGCTTCTGGACCAAACCCCCACAGGTTAACTAGAGGGCCGACCGTCACATCCAATGCACCTAAAGTAAGACCGTTAAGGCGAATTGCTTCTTTCACTACCGTTGCTGTTTGTGTCGAAACTGTAAATGGCTCGCTCGTTTGATGCTGATTAAAACGACTTAACTCTGAGTCGTCACGATAGGTCGACATTTGGTCATTAACCTCTTCCAATAAGCGATCAATTTCTGTCTGCATCGCTTTTGGCGTTGGAATACCATCTTGCTCGATATACTTGATGTTGTAAGAAGTCCCCATGGTAGGGCCACTTAAATGAATTTGATCTGCAGGCTGCTCACAGCCAGCCAAAATCAATAGAGAAGCGAATGCAACAAGCCACTTTTTCACTTGTTAACTCCCAATGTTGTTGAATTGATATGGGAAATAGGACCAATCCTTTCAATCCGATTACCTATATCAACTGTTGAGTATCAGTTTTATGTCTATAAAAAACAATGGCTAGCTCTCTTGGAGAGCTAGCCATAGATTCAATCACTTGGAGGAATTAACCACCGAAGTCATCTAGTAGGATGTTTTCATCCTCTACACCTAGATCTTTTAGCATGCCGATTACAGCTGCGTTCATCATAGGTGGACCACACATGTAGTATTCACAGTCTTCTGGCGCTTCGTGATCACGTAGGTAGTTCTCGTAAAGAACGTTGTGAATAAAGCCAGTGTAACCATCCCAGTTATCTTCTGGAAGTGGATCAGACAGTGCACAGTGCCATACGAAGTTGTCATTCTCAGCTTGTAGCATATCGAAATCTTCTACGTAGAACATTTCACGCTTAGAACGTGCGCCATACCAGAAAGACATCTTACGCTTAGAGTGCAGACGCTTAAGTTGGTCGAAGATGTGTGAGCGCATTGGAGCCATACCAGCACCACCACCAACGAATACCATTTCTGCATCTGTATCTTTCGCAAAGAACTCACCAAATGGACCAGAAATAGTACACTTGTCGCCTTCTTTTAGAGACCAGATGTACGAAGACATGATGCCTGGTGGTACGTCTGGGTTGTTCGGCGGCGGAGTTGCGATACGAACGTTAAGCATGATGATACCGTGCTCTTCTGGGTAGTTAGCCATAGAGTATGCACGAATGGTCTCTTCATTAACTTTAGACTCGTAACGGAAAAGGTTGAACTTCTCCCAGTCTTCACGGTATTCCTCAGGAATATCGTAGTCTGCGTATTTCACGTGGTGAGCAGGAGCTTCAATCTGGATGTAACCACCAGCACGGAAAGGTACTGACTCGCCATCTGGAATTTGTAGCTTAAGCTCTTTGATGAATGTCGCTTTGTTATCGTTAGAGATAACAGTACATTCCCACTTCTTAACGCCGAAGATTTCTTCAGGAAGCTCGATATCCATGTCAGTTTTCATTGCAACCTGACACGCTAGACGCTCACCTTCACGCGCTTCACCTTTAGTAATATGGTCAAGCTCGGTTGGTAGGATGTCGCCACCACCTGATTTAACTTTTACGCGACACTGACCACATGAGCCACCGCCACCACAAGCAGAAGATACGAATACGCCAGCACCTGCTAGAGCACTCAGTAGCTTACCACCTGGTTGTGTAACGATCGCCAGAGAAGGGTCATCGTTCACAGAAATTGTAATGTCACCTGTTGGTACAAGCTTAGACTTAGCGAAAAGAATCACTAGTACTAGTGCAAGTACGATCAGAGTAAACATCACTACACCAAGAATAATGTCCATTGACTATTCCTTAATTGTTGCGGTTTACCCGACTTACAGTTGAACACCAGAGAAAGACATAAAGCCTAACGCCATAAGACCTACAGTGATAAATGTGATACCAAGACCACGTAGACCTGGAGGTACGTCAGAGTACTTCATCTTCTCACGGATACCTGCAAGAGCAACGATTGCTAGCATCCAGCCCACACCAGAGCCGAAACCGTAAACGATCGATTCAGCAAAGTTGTAGTCACGTTGTACCATGAAAGATACACCACCAAAGATTGCACAGTTTACTGTGATCAGCGGTAGGAAGATGCCTAGCGCGTTGTACAAAGGTGGGAAGAAACGGTCTAGGACCATCTCTAGAATCTGTACAAGTGCTGCAATTACACCGATAAAGGTGATGAAGTTTAGGAAGCTAAGGTCCACGCCCTCAACTAACGCGTTCTCTCTCAGAACTAGGTTGTATACCAGGTTGTTCACAGGAACAGCGATAGTCAGAACTACCACAACTGCAACACCTAGGCCGAAAGAGGTCTTAACCTTCTTAGATACGGCAAGGAAAGTACACATACCTAGGAAGAAAGACAGAGCCATGTTTTCGATGAAAATCGATTTAACTAACAGACTAATGTAATGTTCCATGACGTCCTTACTCCTTCGCTTCTACTTGTTCTGGTTTCAGAATACGGATTACCCAGATAAGGAAGCCGATTAGGAAGAATGCTGATGGTGCTAGTAGCATTAGGCCGTTAGGCTGGTACCAACCACCGTTGCTCACTAGAGGTAGAACTTCTAGACCAAATAGTTTGCCTGAGCCAAATAGCTCGCGGAAGAAACCTACAGTGATAAGAACGAAGCCGTAACCTAGACCGTTACCAATACCGTCAATAAGAGATGGTACTGGCGCAGACTTCATTGCGAATGCTTCAGCACGACCCATTACGATACAGTTAGTGATAATCAGACCAACGAATACAGATAGCTGTTTAGAGATATCGTATAGGTAAGCTTTTAGCACTTGGTCTACCACGATTACTAACGATGCGATGATTGCCATCTGAACGATGATACGCACACTGTTAGGAATGTGGTTACGGATCAATGAAACAGAGAAGTTAGACAACGCAGTTACAAATGTTACCGCTAGTGTCATTACAAAAGCTGTTTCTAGTTTAGTTGTTACTGCAAGAGCAGAACATACACCAAGAACTTGTAGCGCGATTGGGTTGTTATCCAACACTGGCGCTAGGATGCTCTTTTTAACGTTTTGTGCACTAGACATTAGTTAAGTTCTCCGTCACGAACTTTTGCTAGGAAAGGACCAAAGCCCATATCACCTAACCAGAAGTCAAATGTGTGTTGAACACCATTACTAGTGAGCGTCGCTCCTGATAGGCCATCAACACCGTGCTCAGAACCTTGCGGTGCGCCGCCTTTCACGACCTTAATCGCTGGCTGGTGATCTTCATTGTACAATTTCTTGCCAATGAATTGATCGCGCCATGAAGGGTTCTCTACTTCACCACCAAGTCCAGGAGTTTCACCTTGCTCGTAGTAAGTAATAGCAGACACAGTGTTACCATCAGTTTCAACGGCTACAAAGGCATACATCATCGACCATAGTCCTTTACCGTGCATAGGCAGGATAACTTTTTGGACTTCATCTTGATCTTTTACAAGGTACACCACTGCTGTATTCGCGCGACGACGGATATCAGCTACGTCTTCTTCTGGTGTCAATGCGATTGAACGTTCTGCATCTTTTGATGCTTCACGTTGATCGTACGTAGATGCATTACCCTCAGTAAAGTTACCTGTTTCAAGGTCTACTAGACGAGGTTCGATGTACTCAGCAAATAGCTCTGGTACTTTCTTACCGTTTGCGTCAATGCCTGCAACTTCAACGATCTTTGATTGCTTATCTAGGACAGCGTTAGCTTTTTGCTTATCACGCAGACCTACTGCTGCTGTTGATACGATGATTGAACAAACAAGGCTCAACCCGATAACAACACCCAGCGTCTTTTTAATGCTGTCGTTATTACTTGCCATAGCGTGCTAGTCTCCGCTTGATGTTCTTCTCAATCACTACATGGTCGAACAGAGGTGCGAATAGGTTCGCGAATAGAATCGCCAGCATCATACCTTCTGGGTACGCTGGGTTAACTACACGGATCATCACACACATTGCACCAATCAGGATGCCGTACCACCATTTACCTTTGCTAGTAAATGACGCTGATACTGGGTCCGTTGCCATGAAGAACATACCGAATGCAAAACCACCTAGAACAAGGTGCCAGTGCCATGGCATATTAAACATTGGATTAGTGTCAGAACCGATCACGTTAAACAGAGTCGATACTGCGATCATACCGATCATTACACCCGCAATGATGCGCCATGAAGCGATTCGCATGTAAACGATCATCGCTGCACCGATCATTAGAGCTAGAGTCGATACTTCACCAATTGAACCAGGGATGTTACCGATGAACGCGTCCATCCAAGTGATAGGAGCGCCAGTTACTGTGTTAACTAGAGCACCGTTACCACCTTGAGCCCATTGGCTAAGAGCAGTTGCACCAGAGAAGCCGTCAGCTGCAGTCCATACTACGTCACCCGAAATTTGCGCTGGGTAAGCGAAGAATAGAAATGCACGACCTGCAAGTGCAGGGTTAAGGAAGTTACGACCTGTACCACCGAAGATCTCTTTTGCTACAACAACACCAAATGTGATACCTAGTGCCGCTTGCCATAGAGGTAGCGTTGGTGGAACGATAAGTGCGAATAAGATAGAAGTTACAAAGAAACCTTCGTTAACTTCGTGTTTACGCACCATACAGAACAACACTTCCCAGAAGCCACCAACAATAAATACTGTTGCGTAGATTGGCAGGAAGTAAGTCGCACCTAGTAGCATCTTACTGCCAACACCCGCTTCCGCACCGATAGTGCCGCCAAGCATTTCTGTTAGCCAGTAGTGCCAGTTACCTGCGATAACTGTCGCTAGTTGGTCACCAGCGTACATGTGGTTAAGTGCTGCAATAGCTTGGCCACCTGCGTTGTACATACCCCAGAACATTGCTGGGAATACCGCAAACCAAACCATGATCATGATACGTTTTAGGTCAACGCTATCACGAACGTGCGAGCTTTTATTTGTTACGATACCTGGCGTGTAAAAAACTGTTGCTACAGCTTCGTACAGGGCAAACCATTTTTCGTGTTTGCCACCAGGCTCAAAATGATGCTCGATGTCTTCAAGAAACTTTTTAAGAGCCATGAAAATTACCCTTCCTTCTCGATAGTATCTAGGCATTCACGAAGTAACGTACCGTACTCGTACTTACCTGGACATACAAAGGTACACAATGCTAGATCTTCTTCATCCAGTTCAAGCGCACCCAGTGCTTGAGCACTGTCTGTGTCGCCGGCACACAGATCACGAAGCAGCAAAGTAGGCTCCATATCTAGAGGCATTACGCGTTCGTAGTTGCCAATTGGAACCATTGAACGATCACTACCATTGGTCGTCGTTGTCATATTGAACAACTGACCTTTGAATACGTGACCAAGGAAAGAGCGAGTTACCGAGAACTTATTCTTACCAGGCATTGCCCAGCCAAATAGTTCTTTTTCACGGCCTTCACGTAATACAGAAACCTGTTGATGGTAACGGCCAAGGTATGCGTGTGGACCAGTTGCATGTGTACCTGTTAGTACTGAACCAGAGATCACACGAACTTCGCCAGGCATCAGCTCGTTATCTGTTAGGTCATCTAAGCTTGCACCCATTACGGTACGAACTAGACGAGGGTTATTCACAACTGGGCCAGCTAGAGACACAACACGATCTGTGCATAGCTCACCAGTTAGGAACAGCTTACCGAACGCGATAACGTCTTGGTAGTTGATGCTCCATGCCACATTCTCTGCATTTACTGGGTATAGGAAATGCATGTGGGTGCCAGCAAGACCTGCTGGGTGAGGGCCATCGAAGACGTGTTCTTCTACGTTAGACTGTGAAGAGCGTGGCAAGCTAGTGCCAGATTTACATACGTAAACCTTGCCTTCTGTCAGGGCTGAAAGAATGTCTAGACCAGCAATGAATGCTTCTTGTTGCTCATTAATGATCAACTCAGGCTTAGCTGCTAGTGGATTAGTATCCATTGCAGTTACGAAAATAGCCTTAGTAGAAGACTCGATTGCAGGAACCTTGCTAAACGGACGAGTACGTAAAGCGGTCCATAAGCCAGAGTCAACCAACTGAGTCTTGATCACTTCACGATCTAGACCTGAAAGTTGAGCGGCTTCGAACTTATCAAATGTCACCTGCTCTTCACCTGCCACTTCAATCACTACAGATTGAAGGACACGTTTAGCGCCACGGTTAACTTCGATCACTTTACCGGCTGCTGGTGCAGTAAATTTCACGCCTGGGTTCTTTTTATCTTCAAAAAGAACTTGCGCTTTTTTCACTTCATCACCAACGCGGACATGCATGGTAGGTCGCATGCCAACGTACTCTTCGCCAAGCAAGGCGACTTTTTTGATGGTCTTACCATCATTAATCACCTGGGATGGAGTTCCTGCGATAGGAAGATCCAAGCCCTTCTTTATTGTAATCATACGCACTTGCACTACTTTTATCGGGAAAAAGATTCTTTTGATTGCGTAACTTTTAGACACGACATCAGTGTCCGGTTTTGATGTTGTTTTAAACATCAAAATCGCAACATCCTATTAAAAATCTCGTCACAAGGAATACGCGAGATTTATCAGGTGCCGTAGTCTAGCATTTTTTAGGAACTTGATGCCATGATCAATCATTAGAATAGAGGGGTTATTTCGGTAGAATCAGGTCTAAAAGGTCAAAGAATAGTCATAACTTTGACCCATCGCACAAATGCCATATTCCATACATATCTTATGGAAAAGTGATATTCATCGCCTGAAATATTCTGCAATTTCCATTCATTTGTTGAAACACTGTTAACACATTTTTTAACCAGAATTTGTGCCACGTTAACGTCCCTTAAGAATGTAAAGTAAATTACCACCTTCTAAAGAAGGTGGCTTTGTGTGAGCCCCCTAAAAGGGGGCCTTTGTTTAGTCCAGCGCC
>NZ_JAWOTP010000036.1:0-21977 GCF_033338935.1 Vibrio sp. Vb0598
GGTAGTTCAGTTGGTTAGAATACCGGCCTGTCACGCCGGGGGTCGCGGGTTCGAGTCCCGTCCACTCCGCCACTTATTTGAGCGTCGTCTCAATAAACACGAATTACAGGGGTGTAGCTCCAATTGGCAGAGCAGCGGATTCCAAATCCGCGTGTTGGGAGTTCGAATCTCTCCACCCCTGCCATACTCTAAAGCCTCAGCAGTAATGCTGGGGCTTTTTTGCATCTGAAGAAAAGAGAATCTGACTAGTTGGAGAGTTGTCGATTCCTCTGATACCAAAGTATCGGGGGATTGAAAGTTCATATCTCCGGGATATTGGTCCACTTCACCTATCCCCCATGTTCATAAGCTCTGGCTTAGGTCAGGGGCTCTTTTATTCCTAACGTATAGTTTCGACGTCAGGTGTATGTTTATCCAACGAATATGGCATACCTTTGCTTCAGATAGTTTTATTTTCTAGTAATGTAATTACTAAATGTTGATGTATCGCTTTGCTCTTTCTGTTTTACCTTCGAATTTCATAACACTTTTTCTTCGTTATCGAGCACATCTGATTCACAATCTATTGAAAGGTCAGTGGTTACATTGGCTTGGATGATTACTGACTTGGTTCCTGTTATCATCATGCATTAATGCTAATAATTAGGAAGTAAGTTTATGCCACATTTTCGATTCCGTGCTGTAGAGCCACAAGCTGTTCAGGCATTATCAAAACCCCTTACGGATGAACTTCAGCCTCTAATGGACTGTCCGCGTGAGGATTTTACTTTTGAGTATATCTACACTACGTTTTTCAATGAGGGTGAGGTGAGTGCTGCATATCCTTTTGTCGAAGTGCTTTGGTTCGACCGTGGCCAGGAAGTGCAAGATGAAGTTGCCAAGCTTATTACGCAACAAGTGCGCGGTATCGCTGGTGCTGATATTGATGTTGCAGTTATCTTTTCCGCCTTATCTCCTAAAGCTTATTACGATAATGGCGAACACTACTAAAGGTTAAAGGCTATGAGGCTGAGTTTCATTGTAACTTTGGGTTTATGTTTCTCAGCTTCAGTATGTTCTACTCCTTGGGAGTCTGCGGTTAATCCTACCCGAAACTCTTCCTCCTCTATTGGTAGTTATGCTAACGGTTGTTTAGATGGTGCATTACCCTTGCCTCTCGATGGCGTTGGTTATCAAGTCTTACGTAGTAAAACGAAGCGCTACTATGGGCACCCTAAAACGATAGAGTTTATTGAAAATCTGGCGCTTAAAGCTCATCAAAATCTCAACACCACTCTGCTAATTGGTGATTTGTCTTTACCTAGAGGTGGAAGGTTCTCCTCTGGTCATTCTAGTCATCAAACCGGGTTAGATATCGATATCTGGTTAAGGCTTGCTGACCAACCGCTTTCTTATAACGAATTACAACTTCCTAAGCCCATGAGTGTGGTGGATTTAAAAGGTTATTCCATACTTAATCATCGCTGGGAAGAACGGCACTTTAAGCTAATTCGGTACGCTTCAAAAAGTAAGGATGTTGCACGAATTTTTGTACATCCTGTTATTAAGGAGCAACTTTGCTTGCAAGAAAACGGCAAAGATCGTTCTTGGTTACGTAAAGTACGTCCATGGTGGGGGCATCATTACCACTTTCACGTCAGGTTATCTTGTCCTGATTCGAGCGACTATTGTGTTGATCAAGCACCACCTCCAGTAGGTGATGGTTGCGGTGCTGAGCTTGCAAGTTGGGCCCCGAAAGCAAAACCTACTGATCCCCCTCAACGGGTAAAAACAACCTCTAAGCCTAAACGAAAAAAAGTCGTTCCACCTCAATGCTTGCCGCTTATCAATCCTAATTAGTGTTACTCTTCAAGTTTATCTGTACTTGGTGATCTCTTTTATGAAACTGGAGAAACATCATACTTTTGTCTACATTGAATAGTACCAATACAAAAGCTAACCCAATTAGTTTTGGGGACATATTATAGAAATCTAAATTAAACAAAGAGTTGTAGTATGGGTAAGTTGTAACTTCTCTGTTTAGAAAAAGATCTTTCGTCACGATACTCTGGTTTCTTAGCAATATGTCTGTCAGTTGGCTAAAAAGCGATAACAACGCAGACAAGTGTGTAAGGCAGGGATATGCCCTTTTCCTGTTAGAAGAGTAAATCAAGGACAAAACCATGACTATGATTTGTGCAAAAGAATTTGCAGAGTGGTTAAGACACAGATTTAGCAGTGATACTAAAGGAGTCTCTTTGACTCGAGAGGATGTGAATCACCTGACTGGGCGTCAACGCCTTGATCCGGGTTTTGTTAATGATGTGCATTATGAGCTGATGCAATATGGAATGGCTTTCGTTACTGATACGAGCCGAGAAAACTTTTATTTAATACCTGTTTCTCAAGCGGAAAATTGGCGTGAGAGACTAGAGTATCATTTTGAAAAAGAGCTGTTCTGCAATATTATCCCTATTGAAAAATCAGGTTGAGAAAAGGTTCAACTTTGATGCCAAAGTTGAACCTAATTGCTCTTATGCTAACCCTTGAATAATCACGAATTTTTCAAGCAACTGCTCTTCAGTTTCGACATGGTTCGGATCAGTGATTATGCATTTTGTAATTGGACACACTGACTGACAGGTCGGCTTTTCGTAATGCCCCTTACACTCTGTACATAGCGCTGGATCAATTTCGAAAATGCTCTCTCCCATACTGATTGCCCCATTGGGGCATTCGGGATCACACATGTCGCAGTTAATGCATTTATCAGTAATGAGCAAGGCCATGGTTACTTACCAGTCGGGTTACGGGTGTCCTGCCCTGAGTTTAGATTACGCATTAATAGGCCATATTCTAAATCTAGCTCTGCTGGTACTGGAATGAATACAAAGTGACCGTTTCCTTTCGCGTCTTCAATAGACTCTGACTTGCGGTTTTCCATTGCCTCTAGCGTGAAAACAATATTGCCTTTTGGCGTCATTAGTTCAAGGCTATCACCGACAAGAAACTTATTTTTTACTTCTACTTCAGCCATGTCACCACGACGTTTGCCAGTGAATTCACCAACAAACTGTTGAGCATCAGAGACTGAGTAACCGTAATCGTAGTTTTGGTAAGTATCGTGTGTATGACGGCGTAGGAAGCCTTCAGTGTAGCCACGGTGAGCTAGGCTTTCTAGTGTACCCATTAGGCTTTCATCGAATGGTCGACCTGCTACAGCATCATCAATTGCTTTACGATAAACTTGAGCGGTACGTGCGCAGTAGTAGAACGATTTAGTACGACCTTCAATTTTCAATGAGTGAACACCCATCTTAGTTAAGCGTTCAACGTGCTGAACCGCTCGTAGGTCTTTAGAGTTCATGATGTAAGTACCATGCTCATCTTCGTAAGCCGCCATTTTTTCTTCTGGACGGTGCGCTTCAGAAAGCAGAACGACTTCATCTGTTGGTTTGCCGCGACCAATTGTGGTTTCAGGGCGCTCGTCTTGTACTTCGACAGGCTGTGCTTCAGTCGGGTCGAATTTCTCTACGATATCACCAGCGTCGTTTTCTTTACCCTCTTCAACTTTGTATTCCCAGCGGCATGCGTTAGTGCAAGTGCCTTGGTTAGGGTCACGTTTGTTGATATAGCCAGAAAGTAGGCAACGACCAGAGTAAGCCATGCATAATGCACCGTGAACGAATACTTCAAGCTCAGTTTCAGGGCAATGCTCACGAATTTCTTCGATTTCTTCTAGAGACAGCTCGCGAGAAACGATCACACGTTCCACGCCATTCGCTGCCCAGAACTTAACGGTCGCCCAGTTTACAGCGTTTGCTTGTACAGAAAGGTGAATTGGCATTTCTGGGAAAGCTTCACGAACCATCATAATTAGGCCTGGATCTGACATGATCAATGCGTCAGGACCCATCTCTACGATTGGCTTAAGATCACGGATGAACGTTTTTAGCTTCGAGTTGTGTGGTTGAATGTTACATACCACATAAAGCTTTTTGCCTAGGGCGTGGGCTTCATCGATACCGATTTTTAGGTTCTCGTGGTTAAACTCGTTGTTACGTACGCGAAGGCTGTAGCGAGGTTGGCCAGCGTAAACTGCATCTGCCCCGTAGGCGAATGCGTAACGCATGTTTTTCAGGCTGCCCGCTGGAGATAGTAGCTCAGGCACGAATGCTTTCTCAGTTGTCATTGCTCAATTCTCTTTTATCTGATCACAAGTCAGGCCAATTCCACCTAATGGAAATGGGGCGCAAATTTTACGTCAAAATGTGAACTGTGACTAGGGTAATTGTGCTTCAGATAGAAAAACGCCCTCAAAAAAAGTGAGGGCGTTATGGTTAACCTTTATACAAAATTAAGCGTTAGGATTCGGTAAGCCGCCTAGCGCATCGTATAGGTTGGGAAGGAAAGCACTGAACTCTCCACACATTAGAGAGAAGTCTGCATCAAATCGAGCTGCTTGATCTTCACGTGGAATATCATCGTTTTGATCTTTCAATTCATCAGAGAATTTTAGACGTTTGATGCCTGCATCTTCCGTCATAATGAACTCAATACGATCTTGCCAATTAAGCGCAAGTTTCGTCACGACTTTATCCGCAGCGATGTGGTTGCGGATTTCATCAGTGGTTAGCTCTTGCTTCTTACAGCGAATCACACCACCTTCTTCAAGTACGGATTTTAGCTCAGCTTCGTCCATCATGCTGATACCTTGAGGTGTGTCACCGCTTTTCACCCACTCGGTTAGCGTAGTTTCAATCGCCACTTCTGGAATAGCAGGCACAACAGGTAAACTACCCATGGTTTTACGAAGCAATGCTAATACATCTTCTGCTTTTTTATAGCTGCTTGCATCAACAAGGATAAAACCTTCTTTTGGCATGATGAGCACGTGAGTGTGGCTGCTGCGGCTGAATGCGCGCGGCAGTAAATCCATTACGATGTCATCTTTCAGGTTGTCTTTCTCTTTCTTCTTCAGAGGACGACCTTCTTGCGCTTCCATTGCTTCTACTTTTGCATTCAATGATTCTTTGATCACAGAGGCAGGTAGCATTTTCTCTTCTTTCTTGGCGCAAATCAGAATGCGGTTTTCTGACACGTGAGTCATCATATCGCCATGTCTACCCATTGCACTGACCCAGCCAAATTTCTGTTTGTCTTGACTGCCACACGGGGTGAATTGGAATTCAGACAGCTGAGTTTCTAGTTGTTCGGCGTTAAAAGTAACCTCGCGGTTAACGCGGTATACCAGACAGTTTTTAAACCACATAAATCTTCTCTAGGCTTGATGACAAGGGACTAATCATAGGGAATTTTTGTGCTGATGTCTTAATAGAAATGAAAAATATCCGAATGAACCTCAAAAGAAAGTTATATGAAAATTTGTTTTCAAAGGTCACAAAAGTGTCATAATTGGTAGTGATAATGCTTATGCAAAGAGAGGCGCTGTGTCTCTTAAATTCATTAGCTCAACGAACATAAGGTTACTCAATTATGTCTAGAAGGATTCTGGTTGTTGAAGACGAAGCTCCTATTCGCGAAATGCTGTGCTTCGTACTTGAGCAGAAAGGTTACCAAGCGGTAGAAGCGGAAGATTACGATACTGCAGTAACCAAACTGGCTGAACCCTTCCCTGATTTAGTTTTACTGGATTGGATGTTACCAGGCGGTAGTGGCATTAACTTCATCAAACATATGAAGCGAGAGGAATTAACGCGCAACATTCCAGTTGTGATGCTTACCGCTCGTGGTGAAGAAGAAGATAAAGTGCGCGGTTTAGAAGTCGGTGCGGATGACTACATTACTAAGCCATTCTCTCCTAAAGAGTTGGTTGCACGCTTAAAAGCGGTCATTCGTCGCGTTACTCCGACTGCACTAGAAGATGTAATTGATGTACAGGGATTGAAGCTTGACCCTGTATCGCACCGTGTTACGGCTAATGATGCGCCATTAGACATGGGCCCAACAGAATTTAAGATGCTTCATTTTTTCATGACGCATCAAGAACGCGTATACAGCCGTGAGCAGCTATTAAACAATGTTTGGGGCACTAACGTGTATGTCGAAGACCGTACGGTCGATGTCCATATTCGCCGTCTGCGTAAAGCATTGGAAGCTGCAGGGCATGATAAGCTGATCCAAACTGTTCGTGGTGCTGGATACCGCTTCTCGACGAAGGCATAAATTAACACGCAGCTTATCGGTACCATTTCTGGAGTTATGAGTGGTTGAAAGATTAACGTGGAAAAAGCTGGCCTGGGAGCTGGCTTTTTTTTACACCCCATGGGTGATAGTAGGTTGGATATTCGGTTATATGCCGTGGTTGCTTTTGGCAGCTACGGCATTGCAGCTTGTATGGCATTTGCATAACCAAGTACGTTTATCTTCTTGGTTATGGGATGAAAAACGCCTCACGCCACCGTCTGGTAGCGGTAACTGGGAATCTTTGTTCAATGGGTTGTATCGCTTACAACAGCGCCAACGCCGCAAACGAAAAGAGCTTACTAATCTTATTCGTCGATTCCGAAATGGTGCAGAATCGCTACCCGATGCCGTAGTGGTATTCCGTGCTGAAGGTAATATTGTTTGGTGCAACAAGCTGGCTCAGCACTTACTGGGCTTCCATTGGCCAGAAGATTCAGGTCAACCTATCTCCAATCTCATTCGTACACCTGATTTTATCAAGTACCTCAACAAGAAAGACTTCTCAGAGCCATTAGAAATGCGTTCACCACTCAACGTCGAACGCATGCTGGAATTGCGTATCGTACCGTATACCGAGGGTGAGCACTTGATGGTAGTGCGTGATGTGAGCCAATTAAAACAACTTGAGGGAATGCGTCGCAACTTCTTTGCCAACGTATCTCATGAACTGCGTACACCAATGACGGTGCTACAAGGTTATCTTGAGATGACAGAAGACCCTGATATGGTCGTGGGTCCAATGTGGAGCAAAGCTCATGGTGTCATGACGGAGCAGCTCAACCGCATGAACAGTTTGGTGAACCAACTACTGACACTATCTAAAATTGAAGCGGCACCTATGCATGAACTTGAGGAAGTCGTGAATGTGCCTGCGATGCTTGAAGTGTTAGAAAAAGAGGCGGTCAGCCTTAGCGGGGACAACCAACATAAATTGAAATTTGATGTTGATGCTAGCCTACGCGTACTGGGCGATGATGACCAGTTACGTAGTGCTATCTCTAACCTCGTTTATAATGCTGTCAAATACACACCGCCTGGCGCGAACATTAATGTTCGTTGGTTCCAGACATCTCAAGGCGCATGCTTAGAGGTGGAGGATAGTGGTGATGGTATAGAGCCTCAGCACCTCCATCGACTTACTGAGCGTTTTTATCGCGTCGATAAAGCAAGATCACGCGATACCGGAGGGAGTGGGTTAGGGTTGGCTATTGTGAAACATGCGCTGAGCCACCATGATTCTCATTTGGAAATTCACAGTGAAGTGGGCGTGGGCAGTAAGTTTTCTTTTGTATTGCCTGAACGTTTGGTGGTGAAATAATGGCATTAAGAGTCGCAAAAGTGTTCAGTCTACTGGTTCTTGCTTGCTCCGGTATGGCTGTTGCTCAAGATAAACCATTGCCGAATTATCATAAAACGACTGGGATTGTCGGGAACTTGCTCTCTGTTGGCTCCGATACACTTGCGGGTATGACAACGCTTTGGGTTGAAGAGTTTAAATCCATTTACCCGAATATTAATGCGCAAGTCCAAGCATCTGGCTCTTCTACTGCCCCCCCAGCATTGACCGAACAAACAGCTCAGTTTGGTCCCATGAGCCGCCCTATGCGTTTAAGAGAGGTTGAAGCGTTTGAACGTGAACATGGCTACAAGCCAACTGCGCTCAGGGTCGCCATCGATGCAATCGGTATTTTTGTTCATCAAGATAATCCAATTCAAGGGCTTAACTTTAGTCAGTTAGATGCTTTGTTTTCTGCCACGCTGCGCTGTGGTGAAAGTCAATTTGTCACAAACTGGCAGCAACTCGGTCTTGAATCACAGTGGGCAAAGCGAAACGTCCAGTTGTTTGGTCGTAACTCCGTTTCTGGAACTTACGGTTACTTCAAAAGCAATGCCTTGTGTGGCGGGGATTTCAAGACCCGAGTTAACGAGCAGCCAGGCTCCGCGTCAGTTGTGCAAGCTGTAGCGTCAACCATCAGTGGAATTGGTTATTCCGGTGTCGGTTATCGAGTGGCAGGCGTGCGCTTAGTCCCTGTGGCTAAAATGGGAAATGACTACGTGACTCCAACGCGAGAACATATTGTTAGTGGTAAGTACCCACTATCACGTTACTTATATGTTTACGTGAATAAGCACCCTGATTACCCATTAACACCAATTGAAGCTGAGTTTATTCGCTTTATCTTTTCTGCTCAGGGACAAGCGTTGGTTGAGAAAGATGGTTATGTGCCCATTACGGCAGACTTTGCAGAAGAAGAGTTAAAAAAAGTCGGCCTGTAAGCCGACTTTTTATTTAGGTATGAAGAGTACGAGATCAGAAAGTGAGTGTCCACTTCGCGCTGTCCCAACGTTCTTGTTCTTCCTGTAAATCCGCGTGAAGTAATTTATTGTTTTCTAGCCATGCTTCATCTGTGCATGTGAGAATCCATTCGTCATTTTTGATAGATAAGGTGATATCAGGCAATGGATCTTCATTACGCTGCCCATTTAATACGATAGAAAGTCGTAATATTTTGATGAGGCTTATAACGTCACTCTGTTTATAGAGGTTGAAATCTGGTAGTTCTTGCAATTTGAGCGCTTTACGCTGGAAGCGAGCTAATGTTGCAAGCACTAATTGCTGCTCACGGTTGAAACCTTGTAGGGTGGAGTGCAACAGAATATAAAAAGAGTGGCGATGGAAACTACGCAAGTTGATACTTAATCCGACTTCATGAAGCAACGCTGCCCATTCTAGTAAGTCAAATAACTCACTCTTTTTCTTAATGCCTAGTTCAGAGCGTACCTGACATAACATCTCACGTGCATGCCCCTTAACACGAGCGGCATGCTCTAAGTCGACTCGGTGCTTGTTGGCTAAATTTTCTGTGGTGCGCATGCGAATATCGGAGCGTGCGAAACGTTCTTCCATTTCGTACAACAGGCCTTCGCGTAGAGCACCATCGGAGAAAAACATTTGCTCAATGCGAAGCGCTTTGAAAATCGCGGACAAAATCGCTACGCCTGCTGCGAATACGGGTTTACGTTCTTCTGTTAGACCCGCCAGCTCAATATCTTCAATGGAATCAAATTTACACAGAGTTTCGATAAGTGTATCCAGTCGACTCGCTGTGATCAGGCCATCTTCAAAACCTAATCCTACTAGCACTTCTTGAATCGCCTTGATGGTTCCTGATGAGCCGAGAGCAATATCCCAGCCCTTTTTACGATATGTTGAAGCGATGGACTCGAGTTTTTGTTCGGCAGCTAACATCGCCTTGCTGAAGTTTTTTCCTGACAGTTTGCCGTTTTTAAAGTATTGCTCTGTAAAACTGACACATCCCATCTGTTTACTGTTGAGAAGCTCAGGCTCAAATTCTTGTCCAATAATCATTTCGGTACTGCCGCCTCCGATATCGATGACTAGTTTGGAGTTGGATTCTACTTGAGTGTGCGCGACGCCTAAGTAAATCAGGCGGGCTTCTTCTTCTCCAGGGATAATTTCTATCGGGAAAGGCATCACTTCTTTCGCACGCTCGATGAAAAGGTGGGCATTTTTAGCGCGTCTTAGTGTGTGTGTGGCGGCGATACGTACATTTGACTCATCAAGCCCTTGCAGCCTCTCAGCGAACATGGCTAAGCATTCTAGCGCACGCTCCATTGCGGCGTGACTTAAGTTCATTTCACTGTCGAGTCCTGATGCTAAGCGAACACGTTGTTTATGACGACTAACCAGTTGTAGGTCACTGCCAACAACTTTGGCCACCACCATATGGAAACTGTTTGAGCCGAGGTCTATCGCGGCAATGTAGCGAGTATCTTGTTCAAGTATTTGAGGCATCTGAATTTTGTTTTCTAGTTTGCTTTTCTATATTTTTAAGATAGCCATAGATAGCGATTTGAGAGCGAACTTTTTTGCGATTACCTCGTGGTACGTAAGCGTTACTCATTTCTTTATCTATTAAACGAGCCTTTACTGTATCGGTAAAATGGATATTCGTTATATCAATAATTCTCTGTTTCAAACGTGGATCACGGACTGGTACTGCTACCTCGATACGGTGATCAATATTTCTTGTCATCCAGTCTGCGGAGGAGATATAAACTTGCGGATCGCCATCATTGTGGGTGATCACCACGCGAGGGTGCTCAAGAAAGCGGTCAACAATACTGATGATGCGAATATTGTCGCTGATCCCCTCAATGCCCGGTACTAATGAGCACATACCTCGAATGATCATGTTTATTTTTACACCGGAAGTACTTGCTCCATAAAGCTTATTGACGATGCCTTTATCGACTAGGTTATTGACCTTGATCGTAAGAGCGGCTTTTTTCCCTAGCTTGGCATTCGCAATTTCATTATCAATTAAGCGGTAGATTTGGGTTCGAGAATTACGAGGAGATACCATAAGGTGATTGAACTTCACTGGTCGGTATGGATTCTCAATGTAACCGAAGACATTACGGACTTCATTAGTGATTTCTTGATCTGCCGTAAGCAGGGAGAAGTCGGTATAAATTCGTGCCGTCTTCTCATGGAAGTTGCCTGTGCCGATGTGTGCGTAGCGAATAATTTCTTCACCTTCGCGGCGGCTAATCATCAGTAGCTTTGAGTGAATCTTAAGACCAGGCGCACCAAAGATGACGTGCACACCCGCTTCGGTTAATACTTTTGACCATTCGATATTGGCTTCTTCATCAAAGCGAGCTTGCAGTTCGACGACCACAGTGACATTTTTGCCGTTGTGCACCGCATCAATTAAAGAGTTCATCAAGCGAGAATCTTTCGCGACGCGATAAATGTTAATCTTGATACTAAGTACTTTGGGATCGAAGGAGGCTTGGCGCACTAACTCACTAATATGGTCAAAAGTGTGGTAGGGATAATAGAGCAGAATATCTTTCGCTTTAATCGCGTCAAAGCTGTTGGCATAACCTTCGAAATCGGCACATTTCATTGGCGGGAGAGGTTTATTTTCAAGATATTCTCGTCCAACATTTGGAAAGCCGATGAAGTCTTTAAAGTTGTGATAGCGTCCGCCGGGGATAAGGTTATCGTAGTTAGAGATATTAAGTTTGTTACACAGAAACTCTAACATTTGAGGCGGCATATCGCGTTCGTAGACGAAGCGAACGGGCTTTGCTGTCAGTCGCTGATTGACACCCTCTGACATTTGTTCAAGCAAGCTGTACTCGATTTCATTGCGTAAATCGTATTCAGCGTCACGCGTCATTTTCATCGCATAGCCGCTAAGCTCATCATAATCAAAAAAGCCTTTGAACAGCTCGTCCAAACAGTGGCGGATAATATTATCAAGTAAGATGATGGTTTTTCGACGCTTTCCTTTCTGTTCTGGTACCATCACAAAGCGGGGAAGGTGATCGGTCGGAATTTCGATCAGAGCGTACTGGTAATGTTCTTCTTTACGCAGTTCTACGGCGATGTAAGCGTACTCGTCTTTGAGAAATTGCAGAACATCGATCTCGTCTTTCATTAGGAGGGGAGTGATATGCGGCATTACCTCTCTACGGAAGTATTTTGCGATCCACTTTTGTTGCGATTCATCCAGTTGTTGTTCGTTGACCAAGAAAATGCGACGTCGTGCCATTTCTCGAATCAATTCGCTGTAAAGCTCATCAAATTGTTCGTTAAGCTTTAGTGCTTTCGACTGCATTTTGGTTAACAGTCGTTTAGGGCTATCACTGCCACCGCGCTCTTGGCTGATTAGGATTCTGCGCTTCACGTCCGCAAAGCGTACTTTGTAAAATTCATCTAAATTGTTGGAAAAGATCCCAAGAAAGCGAATACGTTCGATCAAAGGGACGGTTTTATCGGCAGCTTCTTGTAATACTCGTTCGTTGAAAGACAACCAACTCAGCTCTTTTTCTATATATAGTTTTTCTGCGCTCATAACCTTACCTAGCCAAAAGTGAAGTAATACGTACTCATCTTGGAAAAATGGATGAGTGAGAACATTATGAGATTTTCATTACAGATTTATTTCATACCACGCATTGCATAAGAGTTGTATTCTTTTCAGGTGTTTAATGTGATCTGTAATATAATTGTCATCTTAACGACATATTCTAGTACTAAGTCAAAAAAGGTAGAGATTTAAATGGCACAAGCCGAGTTTTCATTGCAGGAAAAAGATAAGAAACGACTGATAAAAGATCGTTTAGTTCGACTTGCAGTGACATCCGGTGGTGTCGGCGTACTCGCGGCGCTTATTTTGATCTTTGTCTACCTCGCCATGGTGATCATTCCGCTTTTTTCTGATGCGGAGATCAAAACCAACCAAGCCATTCGAGCCACTCATATTGAAACACCACTTGCGATTTCAGTGGATGATTACGCTCAGCTTGCGTTCGTCCTAACCCAAAGTGGTGAGATTCAATATTTGTCGATGGACGATCCTACGAAACCTGCGGTGTATAAACAGCAAATCGTCCAGAAACCCGTCGCTTTCTCTCAATCTGCTCCTGGGCTAGGTTGGTATGGATTTGTTGATGGGCAGGGTAAAGCGAACCTTTTCAAGCCAGAATTTAATGCCACATTGAGAGAAAATACACGTCCTCCGGAAGTGATTGAGCTAGACACCAGCATGGATCTGACACTAAGTACGCCTCAAGATCCTGTGACTCAGTTTGTATTTGCAGCTTCGACGCCCTTACCAACGGTTGTTTGGCAGACGCAAAGCGGTGAAGTGAAAGCTCGCTGGCAAGTGGCTTCGTCTTTGGGTACGTCTCCTACAACGATCGATTTTACGTTCTCTTCAGGCTTTAATACGCCTCAGCAAATGTTGTTGACACCTGACGGTGAAACGCTTTATTTGCGCGATGGCTCTGAGTTGATCGTGTTAAAGAAAACCGCACGTAAATTTGCTGTGCGAGAGGTGGTCGATCTCACTCAAGGTGATAAGAAGCATTCCGTTCGTACGATAGACTTATTGGCTGGTGCTTACTCGCTTTTGGTGACGCACAACGATGGTCGGGTGTCGCAATGGTTTGATACGCTGCAAGAAGAAAAACGCACGTTAACGCATATTCGTGATTTTAAATTGGCATCAGAGCTTAAGTATTTGTTGCCGGATTCTCATCGAAAAGGATTTTATAGCTTTTACACCAACGGCACGTTGCAAAGCCATTATACAACCAGTGAAAAACTGGTGTTGTTTAAGCGTGCGTACAATCAAGCGCCCGCAATCGCAGCAATGTCTAACAATGAACGCTACTTAATCACTTGGCAAAATAATGCGTTAAATGTTGCGGAAGTGGACAATGCCTATCCAGAAATTTCATTGTCCTCATTATGGCAAGAAGTGTGGTACGAAGGGTATCCTGAGCCTGAATTTGTGTGGCAATCGACTTCGGCGAGCGATAACTTTGAGGCTAAGTTCAGCCTAGTACCTATTGCGTTTGGGACGATAAAAGCGGCGATGTTTGCGATGCTGTTTTCAGTACCGCTCGCAGTGCTAGGTGCTATTTATACGGCTTACTTTATGTCGCCACGCATGCGTCGTGTCGTAAAACCGTCGATTGAGCTAATGGAAGCACTGCCGACGGTGATCATTGGTTTCCTCGCGGGGCTGTGGTTCGCGCCTATTGTCGAAGATCACCTGATTACGATCGTCGTTATGCTGTTTGTTTTGCCCTTGAGCACCATGATTATGGGCGGGCTATGGGCATTAATACCGCAACCTTTGCGGAATCGTCTGCCTAATGGTTGGCATGCTTTAGTGCTCATGCCTGTCATATTGGTACTGATTGGGCTTGGAGTGTGGATTTCGCCTACGATTGAGCAGACGTTCTTTGGTGGCGATATGCGCTTATTCTTAACCGAGCATGGTATTGGTTACGATCAACGCAATGCATTGGTGGTGGGGTTAGCGATGGGGTTTGCTGTTATCCCGACGATTTTTACCATTGCCGAAGATGCCATTTTCTCTGTACCGAAGCATTTATCGGATGGCTCTTTGGCATTAGGGGCCACGCCTTGGCAAACTTTAATCTATGTTGTCTTGCTTACTGCAAGTCCAGGTATTTTTTCTGCCATTATGATGGGCCTGGGACGCGCTGTTGGCGAAACCATGATTGTGTTAATGGCAACGGGCAATACGCCATTAATGGATTGGAATATTTTGGAAGGATTGCGCAGCTTATCGGCAACCATCGCCGTTGAGTTGCCAGAGTCGGAAGTTGGAAGTTCGCATTATCGCCTGCTGTTCCTAGCTGCATTGATTTTGTTTGTGTTTACGTTTGCAGTAAACGCGCTTGCGGAGTGGGTTCGTCAGAGACTGAGAGATAAGTACCGTGCGTTGTAATAATGGTTTGAATAAAGAGCGAGTAATAACGTGTTAAATTGGATTCGTTCTGGCGCACCGTGGATATGGCTAACAGGCGGTGCAGTCAGCATCAGTTTGTTGTCGGTATTAGGGTTGTTACTCCTTATCGGCTGGAAAGGCCTGACTTACTTTTGGCCAGCGCCCTTGTATCAGTGGAATGTTGCAGCGCTGACTCCTGTACAAGGCGAAGTGCTACATGAAAATACTATTCTGATTGGTCAAGTGTATGAGCGCAGCTTTGTACCGAAGAGTTATTTGCCTGAAAGCGCAGCACAACAGTTAGAAGACGATGAAGATTTTGCCACGCGACTCAACATCAAAATCGCTAACCGAGAGTTGTACCCCGCCGATTTTATCTCCGTATTGCAAATGCAGTTGGATGAGCCCACGACGCCAAAAGAGTGGGCGGTGATAGAGCGCAGTAGCGGTGGTTATTTCTTTGGTAAGCTGGTGGCGTTTCAAGATGGCAATAATATATACACCAGTGATATTCAATCGATACTAAATAAAAAGCTTGATGATGCAGAAACTCTGCGCCATGAGATTGATTCTTTGGTGGTCGATCAGCTTAAAGAGCTTGGTTGGAAGCTAGAGCAGTTGCGATTAGAAAAGCGCAAGCATGAATTGAATGACACGCTGACAGAAAGCTTCTTAAAGGAAAATCAGACGAAAAAAGAGCAGATAGAAAAAGCGCTTGCGACGTTAGATTTGCAACTTGATGGTTTACGACTTCAGCTCTCTGACTATGCCTTGATTGCCGAGGATATGACGGGGTCACAAGTATCGATCCCGCTCGAAGACATTTTGGACTATTGGTATCCAAACCAAATGTCATTGCCTGATAAAGTCATGCATTGGGGAAAACAGGTTTGGAAGTTTTTATCTGAAGATCCAAGAGAGTCAAACTCCGAAGGAGGCGTGTTCCCTGCGATATTTGGTACGGTTTTCTTAGTACTCATCATGTCGATCATTGTGATGCCACTTGGGGTGATCGCCGCTATCTATCTACATGAATATGCTAAGAATAACGCTCTAACCAGAGTTATTCGTATTGCAGTCATAAACCTAGCGGGTGTTCCATCGATTGTTTATGGCGTGTTTGGTTTAGGTTTCTTCGTTTATACGATAGGTGCCTCTATCGACAACGTATTCTATGCGGAGAAGCTACCGGCACCAACCTTTGGTACGCCGGGTTTGTTATGGTCTGCACTAACTCTTGCCGTGCTGACGCTTCCAGTTGTGATTGTGACGACGGAAGAAGGTTTAACTCGTATTCCGAGCTCCGTACGACATGGCTCTCTGGCACTTGGTGCAACTCAGTTCGAAACGCTATGGCGCGTGGTTTTGCCTATGGCGACGCCAGCTATTATCACAGGTTTGATCCTTGCGATTGCGCGTGCAGCTGGCGAAGTAGCGCCACTGATGCTGGTGGGGGTCGTGAAATTGGCATCCAGTTTACCGGTTGACGGACAATTCCCTTATGTGCATTTGGATAGAAAGTTCATGCATTTAGGTTTTCACATTTACGATGTTGGCTTTCAAACCTCCAACATCGAAGCGGCGCGACCATTAGTTTATGCTACCTCTTTCTTACTCGTGACAGTGATTGTCGGGCTAAACTTAACAGCAATCAGTATTCGCAATAATTTACGAGAAAAATACAGAACGTTAGGACAAGATTAAGTATGTTTAATTTTGATAGTACATTAGGTTATGAGCCACCATTGGATGTTCATAATTTAACGGATGAACAAACAGCCATCTCAATCGAGAACCTTAATCTGTTCTATGGTCAAACTCAGGCGCTGCATGATATTTCGATGCGAATTCCCAAAGGGCGAGTCACCGCTTTTATCGGTCCTTCAGGGTGTGGAAAGTCGACGTTATTACGTTGCATCAATCGCATGAACGACTTAGTGGAAGGGTGTCGAGTCACAGGTAAAGTGCGTCTCCATGGCAAGAATGTTTATCGTCCTAATGTCGATGTTGCGACACTTCGACGCCGAGTGGGGATGGTGTTTCAAAGACCCAATCCATTTCCTAAGTCTATTTATGAAAACGTAGTTTATGGCTTACGCTTACAAGGTGTAAAAAACAGCCGCAGTTTAGATGACGCAGTGGAGCGATCCTTGCGCTCAGCGGCGTTGTGGGATGAGGTAAAAGACCGCTTGCATGAGAACGCATTTGGCTTATCTGGTGGTCAGCAACAGCGCTTGGTCATTGCGCGGGCGGTGGCGATTGAGCCGGAAGTCCTGTTATTGGACGAGCCAACATCAGCGTTGGATCCAATCTCAACTTTAACCATTGAAGAGCTTATCAATGAGCTGAAGACTCAATATACTGTGGTTATCGTTACCCATAACATGCAACAAGCGGCGAGAGTGAGCGATCATACTGCATTCATTCATATGGGTAAGTTAATTGAATACTCTGACGCGGACTCGATCTTCACTTCGCCAATGAAGAAACAGACCGAAGATTACATTACGGGTCGCTACGGTTAAGTCGCGACTCTATACGGAATAAGGAACATCATGCACTTTGGACGTCATATTTCAGGACAATTTAACGTAGAGCTAGAATCGATTCGTACTCATGTATTAACCATGGGAGGCTTGGTAGAGCAGCAGCTTTCGTATGCTATTCAAGCCTTGCATAAAGAAGACATCGAACTGGCGCGTAAGGTTGTGCGTGACGATCATAAAGTGAATGCGATGGAAGTCTCGATCGATGACGCCTGTACACGCATTATTGCTAAGCGTCAGCCAACGGCAAAAGACTTGCGCTTAATCATGGCTATCATCAAAACGATCACGGATTTAGAACGCATCGGTGATGTGGCGACACGCATTGCTTACGTTGCCATTGAAAGCCCATCATCAAAAGAACGACAATTCCAAGTGTCGTTAGAGCCTCTCTGCCGTCAGGCAATTAATATGCTGCATCAGGTTTTAGATGCGTTTGCCCGCATGGATGTAGAAGCGGCAGCAGAGGTGCATAAACAAGATGACAAACTAGACGCCGAGTATGAAGCGGTGATTCGTCAGTTGATGACTTACATGATGGAAGATCCAAAAAATATCCCTAATATTCTGCAAGTGATGTGGTCGGCGCGCGCGATTGAACGCGTGGGGGACCGCTGCCAGAACATCTGTGAATACATTATTTACTTCGTGAAAGGGAAAGATGTACGCCATCTAGGTGATCAAAGTATTGATGACGTACTGAAGTAACTGACTTCAATAAATAGACCAGCTTTTAGGCTGGTCTATTTATTAGAGAGAAGGAAAGCACGTCAATATTTATCAGGAACGAAGGTCTGATCATCAATGGGCGCTCTGACGTAACCTTCTTTATTGAGTTCAGGTAATTCGATGGGTGAGTACTCAAGTGCTTTGTAATCAATCTGGCTTAGTAAATGACTGATACAGTTCAAGCGCGCTTTCTTTTTGTCATCTGAAGGGACGACCCACCAAGGGCAGCTTTTCGTGTCTGTATAGGCAAACATCTTATCTTTTGCTTCCGAATACTCCGCCCAGCGATGACGTGACTCCAAATCCATGGGGCTGAATTTCCAACGTTTGATCGGCGTATTAATTCGACCTAGAAAACGTTTTTCCTGCTCTTCGTCTGAAACCGAAAACCAATACTTAATCAGAATAATCCCAGAGCGTTGCAACATTCTCTCGAATTCAGGGCAAGAGCGTAAAAACTCCTCGTATTCGTCTGGAGTACAGAACCCCATGACTTTTTCGACACCTGCTCGGTTATACCAACTTCGGTCAAATAAAACGATTTCACCAGCAGATGGTAAATGAGCGACGTAACGTTGGAAGTACCATTGCGTTTTTTCTTTTTCGGTCGGTGCAGGCAGAGCCACTACGCGACAAACACGCGGGTTTAGCTTTTCTGTAATTCGCTTTATCACTCCGCCTTTGCCCGCAGCATCACGGCCTTCAAACAGAACAACCACTTTTAACCCTTTGTGTTTGACCCACTCTTGAAGTTTTACGAGCTCAACTTGAAGGTTTTTGAGCTCCTTTTCGTATTCCTTTTTCTTCAATTTAGACATACACCTTTCCTCACTCCTTGATAAACAATATGTTAGCACTCAAAAGCTATGCGCGTGAGGTTACGGTGGTCTATTTGAGAGTTGCTACGACATCGGTTATGGCTTGTGTACTTGTGATGGGGATTAAAAAATCATCGACATCGGATGCGCCCATTTTGCTTTGTTCAGCAACAAAGGTCATTTGGCTAGGGCGTGTGGTTTTGCCTGACAGATGGATTTCAGGAACTTGAGTGTCTTCTACTAACGCACGTACGTTACTCGCATTAACGCCAGCCCCCGCCATGATTGCTATGCGTCCTTGGGCTTGCTTAACCAAAGCTCTAAGCACATCGATCCCTTGTGGTGCTGAAGGCGCAAGACCGGAGGTTAAAATACGTTCACAACCTAAGCTGATCACTTCTTCCAAAGTTTTTTCAGCGTCACGACACTGGTCAAAGGCACGATGGAAGGTCACGCCTAAGCCAAGCGCTTGAGCAAATTCACACAGCGTAGCCGCGTAAGGCATATGAATATCACCGTCTTGAGTGAGCACGCCGAACACGACACCGCTCAAGCCTGATTGGTGAGCTGCTTCAATATCCCAACGCATCATTTCGATCTCTTCTTCATTGTAGAAGAAGTCACCTTGGCGTGGGCGGATCATGGCATAAACTGGAACACTCGAAAGCTTAGCCGCTTGCTGCATAAAGCCATAACTGGGTGTTAGTCCGCCTAAAGCCAAAGAGGAGCAAAGTTCAATCCGAGTGGCGCCGCCAGCAATGGCGTAGTGCAGAGATTCAATATTATCAATACAGACTTCTAGGTGAGTAACCACGTTCATTCATCCTGCTAACGTTACAAATAGGTGTTGTGGCTAAGATATTAACAGGGCAAGTAAGCAGAATCTGTATGGAGGGGATGATAAATAGAGGTAAAGTTTACGCTAAAGCGTTACCTCATTTTGGCGGTTTATCTGAAGGAAAAAGAAAGCCCAGAGCTGAGGCTCTGGGCTTTGATAGGACTTTACTTAGACTGATTGGCGTTTGCGGTTTTCCGCATTAGCTTTTTGCTTTATATACATCCAACCATCACACCCGTTGAGCTAGGGTGAAGGTCTATTATTTTTTGCCTAGGTCAGCTGCGTGCTCAGATAGGAACGCTGCAACACCTTTTGGAGATGCGTCCATACCTGCTTTACCTTCTTCCCATTGTGCAGGACATACTTCGCCGTGCTTCTGGTGGAAGTTAAGAGCGTCAACCATGCGTAGCATTTCGTCGATGTTACGGCCTAGTGGTAGGTCGTTAACTACTTGGTGACGTACAACGCCTTCTTCGTCGATTAGGAAAGAACCACGGAAAGCAACGCCTGCTTCTGGGTGCTCAACGTCGTAAGCTTTACAGATTTCGTGCTTAACGTCAGCAACTAGTGGGTACTTAACTTGACCGATACCGCCATCTTCGATAGCAGTGTTACGCCATGCGTTGTGAGAGAACTGAGAATCGATAGAAACACCGATTACTTCAACACCTTTAGCTTGGAAGTCAGCTAGACGGTTGTCGAATGCGATTAGCTCAGATGGGCAAACGAAAGTGAAATCTAGTGGGTAGAAGAATACTACTGCTTTCTTACCTTTAGTGAACTCTGCAAAGTTGAAGTTTTCAACGATTTCACCGTTACCTAGAACAGCTGCTGCAGTAAAATCAGGGGCTTGACGACCTACTAGTACCATTTTTTTGCTCCTAAAAAGTATGGTTAGCTCCAAACCGAATTCAGTTGTGTCGGTTTGGTTCGTGTTTGTACGAGACAAACTATAGTACAGATTGTAGTATTGAAAAAAGCGAAATAAATAGATTGAGTTAATCGAAAAAAACGATAATAACAAAACTCTTAACTCGATCACTGGAACGGCGGTAGATACAAATACAATTATGAATAAATGGCCCAGTTTGAAGCAGTTACACTATTTAGTCACACTGCATGAAACAAGACATTTTAGTGACGCTGCAGAGCGTTGTTTTGTCAGTCAGTCGACTTTAAGTAAGGGTATTCAAAACTTAGAGGAGTTGATTGGCTGTCCATTATATGAAAAGAAAGACAAGAAAAGTCCACTGGTTTTTACCCAAACAGGAGAAATGGTAGTAAAGCAGGGGCGAGAGCTGTTAGCAAAAGGGCAAGATTTGGTCGAGCTTGGACGTATGTGCCAAGGCGACGATATGCAAGGCCAGCTAAAAGTAGGATGCATACCAACAATTGCTCCGTTTTTACTGTGTGATTTGGTACAAGAGGTGAACTACCGTTTCCCACAACTGAACCTTTTATTAAGAGAAGACACGACGACAAACTTACTCCAAGCGCTCAGACATGGTGAGCTGGATGTGCTTATTTTAGCGTTACCAGTCGAAATTGATGGGATGGAAAGCCGAGTAGTGGGTAAGGATCCGTTTCGAATGGTTATAAGCGCTAATCAAGCCCAATCGGTCCCTGTGCCGATTCGTTACGCGGATTTACCTGACGAATCCGTCTTTCTACTAGAGAAAGAACATTGCTTAACGGAACATGCGGTATCAGCGTGTAAATTAACAGACAAAGAAAAAATCAATCCGTTTACGGCAACCAGCCTCCATACACTGGTGCAAATGGTTGCGAATGGTTTGGGAACAACGTTCATTCCTCAAATGGCTATCGACCATGGCTTGCTGCATAACCAGAATTTAGTCGTGATCGATCCTCCTGGTAAACAAGCTTATCGCGAAATCGGCTTAGTTTGGCGTCCGAGCTCGTCAAGAACGAAAACATTTAATCAACTTGCAGAAGTCGTTTCAGAGCTGCTTTAGCTATTAGTATTAGCCCTTACTTCTCCATTATTTATCTAAAAGCGCACTGGAAACAGTGCGCTTTCTAGTATTTTATTCTGTTGGTAAACTTTGACTTGTAAAATTTTACAGCTCTTCTTTGATGAAGCTTTCATAAAATAGTGAAATTTCACAATGTTAATTTTACACAAAGCCCTGCATACCTTGTTTGACCCCTGTTTAAATCCATCTCTTCAGCCCTTGTGAATACAAGGTGTTTGTTTACCAGTCTATATTCATACGCTTGTTTGAAATGATAAAACGACTTTAAATTTAATGTAATTTTATTACGTAATAACTTACAAAATAAGGCGCTTGATAGATGGTTTTTACCTTGCGGAATAAAACTTTGAATTTTCTGTTTTGTTTATATTGGGGGTTTCACTAAACCCTTTGTTGATATAGCTTATTTAAAGGCCGATACGACTTATGTCTAGATTGAAAATACACGTAGCATTACGCAATCTATCGGCATGGCTAGACGAGTTGAACACAAAGTTAAAGGATGTAATTTGTTGTTCATAACTTACAAATGTAGCTTTACGCTGACTGCCCAAGATTGA
>NZ_JAWOTP010000037.1:0-15303 GCF_033338935.1 Vibrio sp. Vb0598
TGGAACGGCTCAGAAACCCTAACCTTTACCGCCACCGATCCAAGCGGTGAAAGCGTTAGCCAAACGGTGAACTTCACGGTAGCGCCTGTGGCAGATATTGAATCTGACCGCGCGACGGTTGTGGAAGACACGCCAACCATCATTAAGGTTTTAGGTAACGATACGTTCGAAGGCGACGATAAAGTGGTGTCGCTGGATACCAATAACGGTCCAGCCAACGGCACGGTCTCGGTCAACCCGGACGGCAGCGTCACTTACACGCCAAACGACAACTACCACGGTACAGACAGCTTCACCTACATCGTTACCTCGGGTGGGGTATCGGAGTCCACCACGGTGAACGTCGATGTCACACCAGTCAATGACAGGCCTGACAGTGAGGACTTTACGCATGTTACTGACAAGCCTTTGACGCAAGTTGTATTTGATACTGATACGAAACCTTTAGGTGATGGCGACTCTCAGGATCATATAGCGGATATTGAAGATGACTTAAATGGCAACGATTTGCATGTGCGGATTATTGAACTACCGACCTCAGGAACATTGTTCTTCAGAGATAACAACGGTGAACTGCATGAAATAAAAGAAGTCAGTGACACTCTTTATGAAAAAGATAGCCTTTACTATGAAGCTGATAATGTGGGTTTCTTATTAGGTATCAAGGATCGCCCAGATACACCAAATAGTTCCGAGTCTACAACAGATTTCAATAATTGGGGGCTAAGTGAGGACGGAGGTCCATCACACTCCCGTACTGAGCATTTAGTTAATGGTTCCTCCATCACTATATCTTCTGATAGTGGTGAACTTGCTCAATACAACCGCCAAGTGTCACATATCGGAAATGGTATTGCTGACAATGATGGGCAGGGTATTGAGAAAGGCGAGACAATTACGATCGATTTGTCTAATAACCCTGTGGGCAGCGTAAACCTTGGCTTAGATGGATTAGGTGGATTGTTTGATTACGGTGATGACAACGCAGCGCTTATTACGGTTACATACTTAGATTCAAATAATGTCCAACAGACTCAAACGTTCGAGTTTTTGAAGCCTGAGGGCAACTTCATGCTATTCCAAGAAACAAGCGTTGGTTATGGGAAAGATCTAGCCCTTCCTAAAGGTTCGGTCATTACTCAGTTAGATTTTTCTACGAAAAATGAAGGTAACTGGGAGTTACGTTATGTAGAAGGTGTTCCTGCCGAAGACAGCTTTGGATATGTGGCAGTCGACTCTGAAAGTGGCGTTAGTGATCCGTCTACGGTCAATATCGTTAACGAAATACTAGATGGTAATGTTGCGGAAAATGGACCTGTGGTGGAGAGCATTGCAGGTGTTACTGTTGTTGAGGGTGACGATGTCACGTTTTCTGTTTCTCTAAATAACGCGACAGATCAGACCGTTAAGTATCAAGTGGATTTCTCTGCAGAGGGTTCTAGTGTGAGCTCTCAAGACATTGATTTGTCGAACGCAACTTTTACTAATGGCGTGAAGTATTTGGGTGGATACCTTATTGTTCCAGCCGGAGTGAATGGCTTTGAGATTACCATTCCAAGTATTGATGATCAGTTGGTTGAATCAACAGAGAGTCTTGTGATTAAAGTCGGAGATGTATCTGGCGTTGGCTATATTGATGATAATGATGTTCCGCCAGCAGTTCAAAGCAACGAAATTTCCGGATTAGAAGACGAAGCTATTGTTATAACACTAGAACATTTAGGCATCGTTGATAGTAGTATAAGTGTTGAGTTTGACACTTCTGCTCTAAATGGCTCACTACAAGTGAAAGGTTCTGATGGTTGGGAAGCGGTTTCTGGAAGTGTGCTCGCTTCTGATATCGAAAATGGTCTTGTTCGTTATGTTCCTGCTGAACATGAATCTGGTGCAAATGTTTTCGATAAAGACGGTGTTGGGAACGGTTTGGATACTTACGAGCAGATTCATTTCACTGTTAGTGATGGCAATTCTTCTGCTTCAGGTACGTTGAGTATCGACATAGAGCCTGTCGCGGACCCAATTAAGATTGACCTTACTTTCGGTCCAGTAACGTCTGTACCTGTGACACTAGGCGGAAGCTGGTCTACAGACGAAGAACTTAAAGATCTGCTTGAGGCAAGTAATTTACCAGGGCTTGACTTTGAACATGTGGTGACACAAACGTTTAATAACGGACATGTTGGTAATGACTTAATGCTAAGCGGTGACACTGAATCGCCACTGAGCTTTGTCGGAGATCAACAAGCAGGTGCGAACGTTGATGCTCAAGGCAGTGATATCTTTGTGACTGGAGGAGGTAATGATTCTATCTATGGCGGTATTGGTTCATTAGATGATCAAGCGGAGACGGACACAGTTGTTTACTCTGGCAAGTTGTCTGATTACAACCTCAACTATTACCCTGCGTCTGACCACTCAGAGGTCCCGTATTGGATTGTCGAAGATAGCCGATTTATTGATACAAAAGATGTTGTTTCGAGCACTCATAAAGAGTCGGGTGACCACCTTTATGAAATTGAACAACTTATCTTCCAAGATGCCATTATCAAGCTAAATAACAACACAGGAGAGTATGTTGTACTTACAGAGCAGCAAGTCTCTTTTGAGCTGAACCTTGATCTTATCGATGTGGATGGCAGTGAGTCATTCATTAACGATAGCGTCACATTAACGGGAATTCCTTCAGGGCTAACATTAGAGGTGAATGGCAAAACGGTTACTGAAAACAGCGATGGTTCTTACACGGTTGACCTTTCAAGTGAACCAAATCAAACCAGTCATCAACTAAGCGGTACGATTACTGTACCAGCCGATTACAATGGTTCGTTAGATTTTGATGTAACAGCGACGGCAGGAAGTGTTGAAGTTAATAACAATACTCAAATGGGAACGGACACGGCTTCTGTTTCAGTTCGAGATTATGATTTTGTTTCCGGTACGCATGGTGATAACAAGATAGCTGGATCTGATAGCAATGATGTGATTGTTGGCGATGTTCAAGGATTACAGATTGTCGAGGGGCAGGACTACAACATTGCTTTTATGCTCGATACATCAGGCAGCATGGGTTACGACGTTGGTCTAGCGCTAGGTGAGCTAAAAACAGTGCTGAATACTCTTACCGAAAGTGCTAGTGGCCCTCATTCGGGCAAAGTGAACGTTTTATTGACCACATTTGCTACTGGGAGCTCTCAGGTACTTGAATTAGATTTGAGTGCAGACAACGCAACATCGCAAATAGAGTCTACATTGGATGCAATTTTACAAATCGGTGATGGTAATACAAATTATGAAGCCGGGTTCCAATCTGCACTAGACTGGTTTGCTAATGCCGATAGTGGCGCAACAAACCTAAGTTATTTCATATCTGATGGTCAACCAAACCAAGCTACGGATAACAATACGAGTTGGTTTAGTGGTTGGGAGGGTGTCGTACTTGGCGTGTCAGAACAAAAGTTAGTGACGCTAGCGGATGTCTTGCCAAGTGATTACAGGTTTGGTGATACAGTCACATACAACAATAAAACAATCATAGATTTTCGCGGGGCGGTGTATTCGCTCTCTACTGGTGAACAGGTGGGGAGAATGCTTAACTCATATGTCTATGATGATTATGGAAATAATGTTCTATCTCAAGCGAATAACGCATATCAAGCATTGGCTGAATTTAGTGAGGTTCGTTCGATAGGTCTTGGTCGCTACTTAGATGAAGATTCGTTAGAAAACTTCGACTCTGATGGTGTAGTAAGAGCTAACATAGATGTAAACCAACTAGCAGAAGTGATCCTTGGTAAGGAAGTTTCTTTGATGCAAGGCAAAGATGAGATTAACAGCCTTGATGGAAATGACATTATTTTTGGTGATGCCATGCGTTTCGACGTCGATGGTGAGCAAGGAGTTTCCGCGCTGCAAAACTACGTAGCTTCTCAACTAGGTAAGGATGTTTCGTTGGTTACCAAAGAAGAAGTTCATCACTACATTACTGAAAACCAAGCAGAATTTGAACAGTCTCGTTATTACGACCAGGCAGATACCATCTCTGGTGGTTCAGGAGATGATATTTTGTTTGGACAAGGCGGTGACGACAAGCTGTTCGGTGGTGCAGATAATGATATTTTAATTGGTGGTTTCGGCAATGATATTTTGACAGGGGGGGACGGTGAAGACATCTTTAAATGGATTGATGTGTCCAATGAACGCGACACTGTCACTGACTTCAATAAAGATGAAGACACTCTAGACTTCTCTGATCTCTTTGATGACTTATCTAAAGATGAAATTGGAGAGCTTCTTAATGATCTTCAATCAGGTGATCATACCGGTGATGTCGGAGAGTATCACGTAGAAGTGGCACCAGATGGCAGCTCTGAGGCAAACCTGAGTATTACAAAAGGTAGCTCGACATTAGACATCCATTTTGACGGTGCAAGCGTTGATGATGTGACTCAAAGCTTGATTGCAAGTTTAGAGGCGCAATACAAAGATATGTAGTGGCGTTACCATTTAGGTAAAATTGAAAATCAAAAAAGGTCTAGCAATTTGCTAGACCTTTTATTTTTACGTTCTGTTTATGGTTGTGTTAGCTTTTTGGAAGTGTAGTGAAAACGGTCCACTCTTTCTTAACTTCGCCCTTGTGACCAATCACTGTTGCGGTTACTCGACGGTTTAGCGCGTGACTCACTTGGTCAGTGCCTTGTGTTGCAAGCACTGTGTCTCCATAGCCCACAATGGTAACTCTATCCCCACTAATACCATTCGTCATGAGTTCTTTTCTAACGTTCTCAGCCCGGCGCTTGGATAAGTCGAGATTGTGTTCTGCAGTACCAGTGCGACTAGCATAGCCCTGAATCTCGATAGACGTATTTGGGTACTCTTTCAAGAAATCGGACAACTCACGAATTTGTTGCGTAAAGATAGGGTTTATAACATCGGAATCGTTCGCAAATAGGACTCGAATTTGCATTTCTTGTGAGGAGTCGACATACGAACCGCAGCCATCGTTATCTATCTCGGCTCCTAAAGGAGTTCCCGGACACAAATCGCGCTCGTTAATAACACCGTCTGAGTCATCATCTATATGATCAGCCCACTGATCGGCAATTGGCGTATCGATGTAATCATACTCATCGCCTTTATCGGATGAACTGCATGCCGAAATCATCAATGAGAGTGCAATAAGAGTTATGTGTTTCATAATTAATACTCCACTTCTTCTAGCCATTCTTTAGGCATTTCGACCCTTAATGCACTCAACAGTTGACCTGTTGCGTTCATCACTCGATATTTGGCGTACTGCTCTGCGTATTTAGAATCTAAGTAGTCTTTACGCGCCTCAAAGAGCTCGTTTTCAGTGTTCAATAGATCAAGCAGTGTCCGTTTACCGATGCGATATTGCTTCTCGTAAGCAATTACGGTCTCAGACGCAGAGTCTACATGATCTGATAGAAACTCTTTTTGTTGTAATGTTAAATCAAGCGCACTCCAAGAAAGTCTTAACCCTTCTTCAACATTGCGATAGGCACCTTCACGCAAGTCTTTTGCTTTATTTAGCTGGTAGGCGAAGTTTTCTGAGTTCGCTGCATCACTGCCGCCATTGAATAGGTTGTAGCGTAGGCGCAGCATGGCAAGTGTCTCATCACTGCGACCTTTTAAACCATCAGCGTCGTCACGCCATGTTTGCGAAGCTTCAATGGAAATGGTTGGGTAGTTAACACCTTTAGACTGTTTGTATTGAAACTTAGCCGAGTCTACGTCTGCGAGTGCGACTTGAATAACGGGGTGCAGTTCAAATGCCAAGCCTACCGCTTCATCAATTGTGTACGGAATAAAGTTTTGGTCCGCTCTCGGAAAGATTAGCCCTTGCGGTGTTTGACCGACTAAACGAGTGAACATCGTGTGAGAGTCATACAGGTTATTTTGAGCAGCGGCTAAGTTGCCGTGTGCTTTTGCCAAACGTGCTTCTACTTGCGTTAAGTCAGCGGTAGAGCCGATACCCGAGTTGACTCGTTTTTTAATGTCATCGTAGATATCTTTGTGAACAGCCAGGTTGTTTTCAGACAGCTTGAGTATTTCGTAAGCTTTTACAGCATCTAGATACACTTTGGTGACTTCAAGTGCTTTATCCGATGCGTCGGCCAAAAGTTGAAATCTTACTGATTCAGCATCCGCTGCGGTTCGGTCTATATCATTAAGAGTCGCACTGCCGTCCCAGATAAGTTGGGTTAGTGTCACCGATGCTTCTTTTCGAGTGTAATCTGTATCTCCACGTCCCACCTCGTCAGAAGGGTCTAATCCTTCATACCCAATACCCGCATCTAGATCAATAGAGGGTAAGTAAGCACCCGAAGATGCTTCATTTACGTATTTTCGGCTCGTAAATTCATTAAATGCACTCTTAATGTCAGGGTTGTTTTTTAACGTCAATGCTACGGCTTGCTCTAAAGTTTGACCGAAAACGGGTATAGACACCATTAAACTACAGCAGCAAGCAATATTTAGTCGGTTCCATTTCACGGTATTTCTCCTAAAAATTCGTGTTGCTTTTTGCTATTTCATCTCATAACTGAGACGAAACATCATAAATAACAGTGCTTGAGTAAGGGATTTATCAACCTACTGTTAAAACAAAGCTTTTGTTTCAAAAATCCAAGATTTCGCCTTTTAAAACCTTAGCACATATGTCGAATGTTGCTTAGCAACATAGCAAGTTTAGCTCGGAGAAAAGCTTGAATTCTTAATATCATAGCGTTTCACGGCCTGTGTCACTCTGCGCTTTTTTGTAACTCTGCCCCTAGAGTTATCAAACGTCCTACAAGCTACACATACAACGAAAATATGATGATTTTGACTAAACTATAGACGTAAATGTAGGGGTGACAAACTTTTGACTTGGTTTGAAGTGGGGCGAGGTAGATATGGAACGTGTAACTTTTAGCTCATTGGCGGGCAACATTGTCGTTATCGGGTTGGACGGTGAGATTAGGACTTTAGGTCAGGGTCAACTACCTCAACCAGGAGAGTTAATAATCGATGAAGTATCAGATACTTCTGAACTTGTTATCGAGCAGGTGACACCACAAGGAAGTTCAATAAATGTAACTGATGATATCACTGCGTTAATTGAAGCAATTGCGAGTGGGGAAGACCCGACTGAGCTGGGTGAAGAGTTTGAACCTGCTGCAGGTGAAGGAAACGGGTCTAGCCCACAGAATACGGGAGCTATAGATCGCACAGGTGCTGAATTACTCGCTAGTACCAATTTTGAGACAGTGGGAACTGACGGAACAGGATTTTCAAGTACTCAGGTAGAGACGCTACTCGATATTCTCCAAATACAACCACCAGAACCAACAGCAACCCCCATTCCTGCAACGATAATTGTTCAGGAAATATCCAGTCCGACTATCAACGAAGGTGATCAGGTTGTATTCGATATTACTTTAAACCAAGCAACAGAGGACAATACTGATGTCACTTTGTCGCTACTTGATGGCACCGCAACTGGCGGTTCAACTGACGAGAGCGGAAGTGACTACGTTAATGAGCGTGTTCTCATAACATTTTCTGATGGTACAACGGAAGAAATCTTGGTTGATGATAACGGTACTTTTACAGTCTCGGTCCCATTAGGTGAAAGCGGGTTTACGGTTTCTCTCGACTCTATAGATGACTCTATATTCGAAGGCCCAGAAACGTTTACGCTTTCTGGCACAACAGAAGAACAAAATACACCTGCAACCGGGGTGGCAACCATTGTTGATGATGGTAGTGGGCCAGGTTTAAGTCCTGATGATGATCGCCCAACGGTAACGATGAGCGATGCAGGGATAGTTAATGAGGGTGAAACGGCTAGCTTTAAAGTGTCGTTATCTAATCCATCAGCTATAGATGTTGAGGTTGAACTGACTCTCAACTTAGGTGACACCGAAGCCGGTGACTTGGGCACCTTAGAATACAACACGGGAAGCGGTTGGGTTGCAGTACCAAATGATGGTGTGGTGACGGTGCGAGCAGGGCAAACCGAGTTTGATGTGCGCATTGCTTCTATTGATGATGCCGTTTATGAAGGCCCTGAAGATTTCAGTGTGACAGTAACTGGTATTGGCGCGGTGCAAGGCAGCGATACAGGTATGGCAACGATAGTGGACGACGGTAGTGGTCCAGGACCTGATCCGGATGATGATCGTCCAAGCGTGACTATTACCGATGCTGGCACCATTAATGAGGGTGATACGGCGAACTTCAAAGTCACCTTATCGAACGCCTCTGAAGCGGAAACGCAAGTGGAGTTGGGTCTTAATCTCGTCGATACCGAAGCCGGTGACTTAGGCACCTTGGAATACAACACAGGCTCCGGTTGGGTTGCAGTGCCAAACGATGGCGTGGTAACGGTGCCAGCTGGGCAAACTGAATTTGATGTGCGTATTGCTTCCATTGATGACGCGGTGTACGAAGGCCCAGAAGGTTTCAGTGTCACGGTAACTGGCATTGGGGCAGTACAAGGCAGCGATACGGGTACGGCAACGATAGTGGATGACGGCAGTGGTCCAGGCCCTGATCCGGATGATGACCGCCCGAATGTGACTATTACCGATGCTGGCACCATCAATGAGGGTGAGACCGCGAACTTCAAAGTGACGCTATCGAACGCCTCCGAGTCTACAGTTCAAGTCGAGCTAGGCCTGAACTTAGGTGACACCGAAGTTGGAGACTTAGGCACCTTAGAATACAACACAGGCTCCGGTTGGGTTGCAGTGCCAAACGATGGCGTAGTAACGGTGCCAGCTGGGCAAACTGAGTTTGATGTGCGTATCGCTTCCATTGATGACGCCGTTTATGAAGGCCCTGAAGACTTCAGTGTGACGGTGACTGGCATTGGGGCGGTACAAGGCAGCGATATGGGTACAGCAACGATAGTGGACGACGGCAGTGGCCCTGGTCCCGATCCGGATGATGACCGCCCGAATGTGACCATCACTGACGCTGGCACGATTAATGAGGGTGATACGGCGAACTTCAAAGTGACGCTGTCGAATGCCTCCGAGTCCACTGTTCAAGTCGAGCTAGGTCTCAACTTGGGTGACACTGAAGCCGGTGACTTAGGTACCTTAGAATACAACACGGGAAGTGGTTGGGTTGCAGTACCAAATGATGGCGTGGTGACCGTGCCAGCCGAGCAAACCGAATTTGATGTGCGCATTGCTTCTATTGATGACGCCGTTTATGAAGGCCCTGAAGATTTCAGTGTGACAGTAACCGGCATTGGTGCAGTACAAGGCAGTGATACGGGTACGGCGACGATAGTGGATGACGGCACGGGTCCGGGCCCTGATCCGGATGATGATCGTCCAAGCGTGACTATTTCAAACGCTGGCACCATCAATGAGGGGGATACGGCGAACTTCAAAGTCACCTTATCGAACGCGTCTGAAGCGGAAACGCAAGTAGAGTTGGGTCTTAATCTCGGCGATACCGAAGTCGGTGACTTAGGCACCTTAGAATACAACACGGGAAGTGGTTGGGTTGCAGTGCCAAACGATGGCGTGGTGACGGTGCCAGTCGGGCAAACCGAATTTGATGTGCGCATTGCTTCTGTTGACGACGCTGTTTATGAAGGCCCTGAAGATTTCAGTGTGACGGTGACTGGCATTGGCGCAGTGCAAGGCAGCGATACGGGAACGGCAACGATAGTGGATGACGGCAGTGGTCCAGGACCTGATCCCGATGATGACCGCCCAAGCGTGACTATTACCGATGCTGGCACCATTAATGAGGGTGAGACTGCGAACTTCAAAGTCACCTTATCGAACGCCTCTGAAGCGGAAACGCAAGTGGAGTTGGGTCTTAATCTTGGCGATACCGAAGTTGGAGATTTGGGCACCCTAGAATACAACACGGGAAGCGGTTGGGTCACAGTGCCAAACGATGGCGTGGTAACGGTGCCAGCCGGGCAAACTGAGTTTGATGTGCGTATCGCTTCCATTGATGACACCGTTTATGAAGGCCCTGAAGATTTCAGTGTGACGGTAACTGGCATTGGGGCGGTACAAGGCAGTGATACGGGGACGGCGACGATAGTGGACGACGGCAGTGGTCCAGGACCTGATCCCGATGATGACCGCCCAAGCGTGACTATTACCGATGCTGGCACCATTAATGAGGGTGAGACTGCGAACTTCAAAGTCACCTTATCGAACGCCTCTGAAGCGGAAACGCAAGTGGAGTTGGGTCTTAATCTTGGCGATACCGAAGTTGGAGATTTGGGCACCCTAGAATACAACACGGGAAGCGGTTGGGTCACAGTGCCAAACGATGGCGTGGTAACGGTGCCAGCCGGGCAAACTGAGTTTGATGTGCGTATCGCTTCCATTGATGACACCGTTTATGAAGGCCCTGAAGATTTCAGTGTGACGGTAACTGGCATTGGGGCGGTACAAGGCAGTGATACGGGGACGGCGACGATAGTGGACGACGGCAGTGGTCCGGGTCCAGATCCGGACGATGACCGTCCGGTTGTTGCGGCAATTAGTGATACAACCGTAAACGAAGGTGAGTCTGCTACGTTGGTTGTCACTTTGAGTAACCTAAGCACTACGGATACTCTCGTTAATCTGACACTTAATGATGGCACAGCAGAGGGAGGGGTAGATTACACCAAATCGTCTGTTACTGTTACCTATGCAGATAGTTCATCAGACGTTATCCCTGTGAACCCTGATGGTACATTTAATGTGTCCGTACCAGCTGGTGATATGACCTTTGACGTTGTGATAAGTACCACCGACGATGAGCTGTTCGAAAGCGATGAAAATTTTACATTAATTGGACAGACCGAGATACAAACAACTCCGGTTACAGGCACGGTAACGATTCTTGATAACGATACAGTCAGCGTTGCCTCTATTTCTAGTGAAGTGGTTAATGAAGGTGAACCTATCATTTTTGATGTTACTTTAAGTAACCCTAGTGATAGTGAAAGTTTGGTCAATATGGTGCTCGCTGATGGTAGCGCAGAGGGGGGCATAGACTACATCAATACATCGGTTACAGTTACCTATGCGGATAACTCAACAGATGTCATTACTGTCAACGCAAACGGAACATTTGATGTTTCAGTTCCCGCGAACGACGTCTCATTCAGCGTCACAGTGAATACTATTGATGATGACCTATTCGAAGGCGCAGAGACTTTAACACTCTCGGGTAAAACTGCCACTCAAATTACATCTGCAATGGGTACAGGGACTCTTCTTGATGATGGTTCGGGGCCAGGACCTGATCCAGATGACGATCGCCCAACAGTTGCAGCGATTACCTCTACAACGGTAAACGAAGGTGATATTGCAACACTAGATGTAACGTTGAGTAATGAAAGCACCACCAACACCACTGTCAATATGATGCTGACTGACGGATCAGCAGAAGGCGGTGTGGATTACACCGATACTTCAGTAACAATTACTTATGAGAGTGGCGGCATAGAAGTCGTTACGGTAAATCCAGATGGCAGCTTTATTGTCGATGTGCCCGCAAATGATACGACTTATAGTGTTTCTGTAAGTACAACAGATGATGACTTATTCGAAGGACCTGAAACCTTTACGTTATCAGGTAACACTGATAACCAAGTTGGCTCTGTGATTGGTACCGGTACTATTGTTGATGATGGTAGTGGCCCAGGACCAGATCCTGATGATGACCGACCGACTGTAGCAGCGATTACGGATGCTATAGTTAGTGAAGGTGAGCTGGCAACGCTTGAAGTCACTTTAAGCAATGCAAGTACCACAAACACCGTTGTTAATATGACATTAGCAAATGGGACAGCTGAAGGAGGTTCGGATTATACAAATACGACAGTAACCGTTACCTACGCTGATAGTAGTACCGACGTTATTTCAGTGAACCCAGATGGTACGTTTGATGTCATTGTACCAGCTTTAGACACAACATTTAGCGTTACTATGGTGACGTTAAACGATGATATTTATGAGGGTGATGAGAACTTTACATTATCCGGTGCCACTACTGTGCAAACAACTGCTGCTGTCGGTACCGTAACGATTAACGATAATGCAGACATACCAACTGTCACTGAAATTACGGATATTCAAGTGGTGGAAGGTAACGATGCGAAATTTAACGTTACACTGAGTAATGCAAGTGCGGTTGCGATTATGGTTAGTATGTCTCTCTTAGACGGAACCGCTGTCGCTGGAGATGATTTTAACGCTACGAGTGTGACCATTACTTATGCTGATAACACGACGGAAGTTATTGCGGTAAACCCTGATGGAACGTTTGATGTCTCCGTACCTGCGAGTGATACTAACTTTAGTGTTACGGTAAACACTGTTGAAGACCAGATTTATGAATCTTCAGAAAACTTTGTTTTAACTGGTTCGATTCAAGGGCAATCACCTGCAGCGTCAGGCCTTGGTACGATTATTGATGATGACAATACACCTCCGACAGTAGAAGACTTTGGCATTTCGGTTGACCTTAGTGTGGGAGGAGACGCTTTAATTGACTTTGCACCACATGCGCAAGACTTTGAAGATGACTTTGATCTTCAAGATGATAAAGAAACGAGTATCTGTGTCACGACGCTTCCAGACTATGGCTATCTCTATTACTTGGATGATCAGAACAATGAAGTCATATTGGACATTGGTGATGTGATTCCAGAAACTACGGAAGTCAGATATGCACTAACGGAAGATTTCTTTGATGAGCAAAGCTTTGATTCCCAAGATTTACTCGATGAATTTTCTAAAGACTTCATTGCCGATTCAGTCGATGTTAACGGTTTAAGTTTCTTTGGAGGAACCATTGATGGTAATGGTGACTTTGTCAATAATGCTCAAATCAAGGTTGACTTTGCCGCTCAGCAGGTAGGTTTAGTTGTAGTGTCACCGGGCGAAACTGGCCAAGGGGATGAAATTAGTACGAGTGAGTTCATTGCCATTGAATTAGATGAAGGGCTTGAAGCTAAAGAAGCAAGGTTAAACCTAGCAAGCTTGAATGATAGGTTTAACAGTGGCGGCGCTTGGATTCAAGCATACTTTTATATGGGCGATACTCTTGTTGATATACAAACCATACACACCAGTGACATCGTATTTACTGGTAATCAAGAAGGTTACGCTGACGTATCGCTAAGTAATGGCAGTTTTGATGAGATTCGCTTGTTCCCTGAAACAGACAGTTCAAGTGATAAAGCCAGCTTTACTCTAGTTGGTACTCAGATTACAAGTTTTAATAATGTAAACGACTCGTTTGATTACAAAGCGATTGACTCAGATGGTTTAGAAAGCGATACCACTGCAACCGTTGATATTGATTTTAACAATGTCTCTTTTGAAACAGTGACCGCTTTCGGTACACAGACTGCTTCGTTACAGCAAGAGCCTAATATCATCATGGGAACAGACCAAGATGATGTTCTTGTAGGCACCGATGGTAATGATATTCTAATTGGTGGCCTAGGTAATGATATTTTGACTGGTGGTGGAGGTGATGACATCTTCAAGTGGACAGAGATGCAATCCGCAACTGACACCGTGACGGATTTCAGTGACGGGGATCAGCTCGATTTTACCGATGTATTTGATGATATGAGTGGTACTGATATTTCCACATTACTTGATGATCTCGGCTCGGGCGATTATCACGGAAGCGTGGATGATATCACGGTGGCGGTGACTGAAAGTGGAGGTAACTCAACTCTGACCATAAATAAAGATGGACAACAGTTGGAGGTTAATTTTGACGGAGCTTCTGCTTCTGATATTGCCAATAGTTTGATTTCTAATCTTGAACAATTACGAGAGTAAATGATTCAAAATGAAAAACGGAGCGAAAGCTCCGTTTTTCATTTAGTAATGCAGTAAGTTCAGGCAATAATTAAAGCACTTTACATGCAAAACCTTTTAAGTAGAAACCTTCTGGATATGCGGTATCGGTTGGGTGGTCAGCGGCTTGCTCAAAACGCTCCACAAACTTTACTTGGCGGTTAGCGTCTACGGCTGCATCAGCGATGATTTTCTGGAACAGAACTTGATCCATCAAGCCAGAGCACGAGTAGGTCAGTAGCGTGCCGCCCGGTTTTAGAATTTGCATTGCTAGCATGTTGATGTCTTTGTAACCACGACATGCACCGTTTAGTTGTGCTTTGCTCTCTGCGAACTTCGGTGGGTCCATAATAACCACATCGAACTGAGTTCCTTGATCACGATACTCACGAAGCAGCTTAAACACGTCTGCATTTAGGAACACGGCACGCTTCTTCGAAATATCAAAATCGTTTAGCTCTGCGTTGAATTTTGCGGTATCTAAAGCAGGTTGTGACACGTCAGCGTTAATCACACGCTTTGCATCACCTTTTAGAGCGTAAAGTCCGAAGCCACCAGTGTAAGAGAAGCAGTTAAGAACTTCTTTGCCTTTCATATATTTCATCGCTTGCTGGCGACTATCTCGTTGATCTAGGTAGAAACCTGTTTTGTGTCCGCCAACGATATCTACACTAATCTTTACGCCATTTTCTTCGATGACGACCGATTGAGGTGGCTCTTCGCCGTGCAAGACGCCCGTGATCTCTTTTAAACCTTCTTTTTTACGAACGGCCACGTCAGAGCGCTCGTACACATTACAATCAGGGAAGCACTCAACCAGAGCGTCAACAATAGCCTGCTTATTGTGTTCTGCGCCAGCACTAAGAAGTTGGCACACAAAGAAATTTTGGTAACGGTCGATCGTAACGCCTGGTAAGCCGTCAGACTCTGCTGCGATAAGGCGATAACCCGTAAGGCCATCACGTTCGATAATGTCTTCACGAAGAAGTTGTGCGTCTTTAAGTCGTTTAACGAAAAACGTGGTGTCGATTTCTTCTTTATCAAAACTCCAAATACGAGCACGAATTTGCGAAGCTGGCGAATATGCCGCCTTAGCTAGCCATTTACCGTCGTGAGTGAATACATCAACCGTTTCGCCAAGAGCAGGTTCGCCCTCAACTTTGTTGATGCCTCGAGAGAAGATCCAAGGGTGCTTGCGCTTGACCGATTTCTCACGACCTTTAACCAAATAGATAGCAGCTGTCATTTCATTAGCTCTTGTTGAATTTTGAAAGGGGCGTATTGTCCGGGATGTGAATGGTAAAAGCAATATCCCTCGGCAATCCAGTACATTGTAGTGACTTTTAAATACAAAAAAGGTCACTAAAGTGACCCTTTTATTTTCAGCCCTAAACCACCTACTTCAGTAGGTGGTTATCATCCGTTTCGGCTTTGCCTGTAAAACTACTCA
>NZ_JAWOTP010000038.1:0-12299 GCF_033338935.1 Vibrio sp. Vb0598
GTTTGACCGTGATTACCAATCGCACGAATTTGCTCTGCGACGTAACCAGACTTATTGAGCAGCTGTAACACGGCATCTGCAAATAGGTGGCCGAGCTGGTGGTCAAGTTCACCTATGGCTTTTAAATTTGTTGCTTGACCGGTACAAACAGATAACAGCATGTCTTTTAGTGCTGCGGGCATTGGGTAGTCGTCGTGCGCAATCAGACGAACGTGCTCATCGCTTATTTCAACTAGAGCGGTATCAACACCATCCATACTCGTTCCAGACATCACACCAATGTACAGTTCGTTAAATTTCATAGCCGATCTCGTCAATTCTTCATTCACTTATTGTAAAGCAAATCTGAAGCGAATAACCTCATCGAATACGAGATATTCAGCCGATTTTGAGGAGAAAACATGGGACCGTTATGGGTTGACGTTGCGGGGTATGAACTGACCGCTGAAGACAAAGAAATCTTGGAGCATCCTACGGTTGGTGGCTTAATTCTATTTGCTCGCAACTATCATGATAGCGAACAGCTTCAAGCACTTACTCAATCCATCCGAAAGGCGGCTAAGCGCCCGTTTTTGATCGGTGTGGATCAAGAAGGCGGCCGAGTGCAGCGCTTTCGTGAAGGTTTCTCATTAATTCCTGCTGCTGATGAGTACGCTAAACATCAAAATGGTGAAGAGCTTGCTCGTATGGGCGGTTGGTTAATGGCAGCAGAGCTGATTGCCCATGATATTGATTTAAGCTTTGCCCCGGTACTTGACCAAGGCCATCAATGTAAAGCGATCGGTAACCGTGCATTCGGTGAAGATGCCGATACCATTCTTCGCTATAGCACTGCTTATATGCAAGGAATGAAGAGTGTTGGCATGGCAACGACAGGAAAGCACTTCCCTGGACATGGTGGCGTGATTGCAGACTCACATCTAGAAACACCATACGACGAGCGCAGCGACATTTTTGAACAAGATATGGCGATCTTCAAAGCGCAAATTGATGCCGGTATTTTAGATGCCATGATGCCTGCTCACGTGATTTTCCCACATTATGATGCTCAACCAGCCAGCGGTTCTGAATACTGGTTAAAACAGGTCCTGCGTCAGCAATTGGGTTTTAAAGGTTTGGTTTTTTCGGATGATTTGACCATGGAAGGCGCTGCGATTATGGGCAGCCCAGCCGAGCGAGGTGCTCAAGCATTGAGAGCTGGTTGCGATATGTTGTTAATGTGTAATAAACGAGAAGCGCACGTTGAGGTATTAGACAACTTACAGGTTTCAACCGTGCCACTCGCGGATGGATTACTGAAAAAACAGTCATTTTCTCCAAGCGAACTTAAGCTATCTCAAGAGTGGAAAGCGGCGAGTGAAGCGATGAAACGCTTGACTAGCTAAACCTCTTGTAAAAGATTCAAAACAGCGATGAGAAGCCAAAGTTAATTATGCTTTGGCTTTTTATTTGACTGTAAATTTTAATTTACACTAAATGTTTTTTATTCTGTACGCTTGTTTTTCTTTTTTAGCCTGTTATCTTGTCGTTAAAGCTTAGTTGTCTCACCAAAGGTTTGGTTGGGTGTAAAAATAAATATACAGGTTAGAGTTATGCAGAAAAGTGAGTTGAGCAATATTAATATTATCGAAGAACAGGTTCTTATTACTCCGGAGGAACTAAAAACCAAGCTTCCTTTGAGTGAAAAAGCACGTCGCTTTATTCAAGAGTCTCGTCAAACTATCGCTAATATTATTCACAAGAAGGATCACCGCCTGCTTGTTGTATGCGGTCCATGTTCTATCCACGACGTGGAAGCGGCGAAGGATTACGCAAAGCGACTTAAAGCACTCTCTGAACAACTAAGTGACCAACTGTATATTGTTATGCGTGTTTACTTTGAGAAGCCGCGCACCACGGTCGGCTGGAAAGGCCTGATCAATGACCCACACCTAGACGGCAGTTTCGATATTGAACACGGTCTGCATGTTGGACGCGAACTTCTGGTGGAGTTGGCAGAAATGGAAATCCCGCTCGCGACTGAGGCTCTAGACCCAATTAGCCCACAATACCTGGCGGATACTTTTAGCTGGGCTGCAATCGGCGCACGTACGACGGAGTCACAAACTCACCGTGAAATGGCAAGCGGCCTGTCTATGCCAATCGGTTTTAAGAATGGCACCGATGGCAGTTTGGCAACCGCAATTAACGCGATGCAAGCTGCGTCCTCTAGCCACCGTTTTATGGGAATTAACCGTGAGGGACAAGTCGCACTGTTAACCACCCAGGGCAATGCTAATGGACATGTGATCTTACGTGGCGGCAAGCAAACTAACTACGATTCGGTATCAGTCACTGAGTGTGAGCAAGAGATGGCGAAATCTGGTCTTGATGCTTCATTAATGGTGGATTGCAGTCACGCCAACTCACGTAAAGATTACCGTCGCCAGCCATTAGTCGCGGAGGATGTGATTCATCAAATCCGTGAAGGCAATAAATCTATTATCGGTCTTATGATTGAAAGCCATATCAATGAAGGAAATCAATCTTCTGACTTAGCTCTTGAAGAGATGAAATACGGTGTATCTATCACTGACGCATGTATCAATTGGGATTCAACTGAGGCACTATTACGTCATGCACATGAAGAGCTAGTGCCTTTCTTAGAAAATCGTCTAAAGGCTAATTAATACAGGATTTAAGGAACATCAATGGCAGTTGAACTTAACGCATTACGCGATCAGATTGATGCAGTCGACAAGCAAATGTTGGAGCTATTGGCTCAGCGTTTAGCGCTCGTAGAGAAAGTTGGGGAAGTAAAAAGCGAACATGGTTTGCCAATTTATGCTCCAGACCGCGAAGCGGCGATGTTAGCTTCTCGTCGCGCTGAAGCTGAAAAAATGGGAATTCCTCCACAGCTTATTGAAGATATTCTGCGTCGAACAATGCGTGAGTCTTATGCCAGCGAGAAAGATTCCGGTTTTAAGTGTTTGAACCCTGATTTACGCTCAGTTGTTATTATTGGTGGTAATGGTCAATTGGGTGGCCTGTTTGGGCGTATGTTCAAATTGTCGGGCTACCAGGTCAAAGTTCTCGGCAGTAAAGACTGGGATCATGCGGATGAGATTCTAGACAACGCGGGTTTAGTCGTGGTCACGGTGCCGATTCATCTAACGGAAGGGGTGATCGAAAAACTGGGGAACTTGCCGCAAGACTGCATTCTGTGTGACCTGACTTCTATCAAGTCGAAGCCTCTGCAAGCAATGTTGAATGTGCACCAAGGTCCTGTAGTTGGTTTACACCCAATGTTTGGCCCAGATGTTCCGAGCCTTGCCAAGCAGGTTATTGTGTACTGTGATGGTCGTGGTCACGAGCATTACCAATGGCTATTGCAACAGTTTGGAATTTGGGGCGCAAGCTTGTGCCAAATCGATGCACAAGAGCACGATCATGGCATGACGTTGATTCAGGCGTTGCGCCACTTCACGTCGTTTGCTTACGGTATGCACCTTAGCAAAGAGAATCCGAACATCGATCAGTTGTTGAAGTTAAGCTCGCCAATCTACCGCCTTGAATTGGCGATGGTGGGACGACTGTTTGGTCAGGATCCGAACTTGTACGGTGATATAATTTTCTCTTCTCAAGAGAATATCGATATGATCAAGCGATTCCATCAGCGTTTAGGTGATGCGGTAGCGATTCTGGATAGCAGAGACAAAGCGCGATTCATCGAAAGCTTTAAGCAGGTGAGTGATTGGTTTGGTACTTATTCTCAACAATTTATGAATGAGAGCCAAAACTTACTCAAACAGGCGAATGATAATATTCATCGCGGCTAATCACGGGTCATTTAGCCGTGCAGAGTCCGAAACAAAAAGAGCAGCGTAAGCTGCTCTTTTTCGTGTTGATGGACAAATCAGTTCGTCGCAGTATTACTCGTATCTTCACTTGATACTGTGTTGATACTGGTATCGCGATAGGGTGAATTGGTTAAATTGACTTGTAGGCGTACAACGTTATCAATCAATTGAACCAAAGGTCCCCATTTCACTTTTTTCTCTTTTTCAAAGACGTCATTGAAGTTTTCTGGTGTCCACTCCATTAAGTATTGAGGGTTGAGTGCTCGTCCGAGGAAGCGTACTTCATAGTGCAAGTGTGGCCCTGTGGAGTTGCCAGAGTTACCGCATTGAGCAATGATGTCGCCTTTACTAACAAACTGACCGCTTTTCACTTTGAAGCGTTGTAGATGAGCAAAGGAGCTCATAAAGCCAAATGAGTGACGAATGGTGACATAGTTACCATAACCACGATTGCTCGGGCGAACGGTTTCCACCACACCGTCAGCCGGTGCCAGGATCTCTTCTCCTCTTTTACAAGTCAGATCGATACCAGTATGAACATGCCTCTTACCTGAAATCGGATTAATACGACTGCCGTAAGAAGAAGAAATACGTTGGTATGTGACTGGACTGTCATTTGGTATCAAACGGAACATCGTCGCGCGAACAGCAGAATCGATAGCGGCTGCGTCAATTCGCTCCTCTAACCCCATGCTGTTCTCATCGATCATCAACTCTTCGTCTGCGAGACCTAAAACCGATTCAACGTCGAATACCCGTTTGCCCAATAGCTGAATTTGATTGTTTTTGTCCGTCAAAGATTGGGAAAGCGAATGATTGGTATCAAGCTGCTCTTCGTAAAGAGCCGTCACTTCGGCCTTTTCACTTTCCAGTTTGGCGATGATTTGTGTTAGTTCGTCTTTATTGTGCATCTGCTGCTGATTAAGGTACCACGCGCCACCAACGACGGCGGGTAATGCCAATACTGAAGCAAATACTGCTAGGACCGAACTGCGGCCCAAATAGAACTGCTGATCGCCGTCTTTCGTCGGGATCTGCATGATGATTTTTTTAGACATAGTTATTGTTACTTAAATAGGCGTTCATTTATTTTTCTCCTAAAAACCAGAGAGGTGCTCTAACTCTCGATTCAGAAGGTCGTTATTGCCTACATTCAATTCTATAAATCGTTTTAGTTGGCTAATGCTTTCGATGTCTATCTTAGCGATCTTCAACCTAACCTCACACTTAGAGACATTCACAATTTGCGCTTTTAACGTAATCACTTGTTCGGATTGATCAAATGAAAAAGTCACATGGACTGGAAGGGTTGGATCCAAAGCCTCAGTCTCTTCCACTTTCATGAGTAAACCATGCAAGGAAAGATCTTGAATCCTAGCTTCAATTGCCAAGTCACGTTGTTCTATCTTAGCTGGAGCTTGATGGAGAATACGTGAAAAGCGTCGTCTCTCTGTCATATGAATATTCTCGTCAGGTCGTCAAACAGAATTGAATAGTATATCAATACGAACAAAAAATGTTCGATTGTTGTTTGAAAAGTGTCGAAGTCGCTACAGAGTGACGTAAGTGCAATGTCATGTTCTTAACGAACGAGACGGGCTAATGAGCTCTTTTTATAACAAAGAAAACAAAGGCCGCTATGATAGCGGCCTTTGTACAAATTACAATCAAACTTTGTGGGTTGCGATTACTTCGCAATACGCTTGTATTTGATACGGTGTGGTTCTGCGGCTTCAGGACCCAATGTTTTCTTCAACCAATCCATGTACTCTGTGTAGTTACCTTCGTAGAAGTTAACTTGGCCTTCGTCACGGTAGTCAATGATGTGGGTAGCGATACGGTCAAGGAACCAACGGTCGTGCGAGATAACCATTGCACAACCAGGGAACTCTAGTAACGCTTCTTCTAGAGCACGCAGTGTTTCAACGTCAAGGTCATTGGTTGGTTCGTCGAGTAGCAACACGTTACCGCCCGCTTTAAGCAGCTTCGCAAGGTGGACACGGTTACGCTCACCACCCGATAGTTCACCAATAATCTTTTGTTGGTCACTGCCTTTAAAGTTAAAGCGTGAACAGTATGCACGAGCTGGGATTTCGAAGTTGTTGATCTTAATGATATCAGCACCTTCAGAGATCTCTTGGAATACGGTTTTAGAATCGTCCATGCTGTCACGGAACTGATCGACCGATGCCAGTTTTACTGTATCGCCCATCTCAATTGTGCCCGAGTCTGGTTGTTCAGTACCACTTAACATCTTGAATAGCGTCGATTTACCTGCGCCGTTAGCACCGATGATACCAACAATTGCACCTTTAGGGATGCTGAATGACAGGTCATCAATCAGAACTCGACCGTCAAATGACTTGGTCAGGTTCTTCACTTCAATAACCTTATCACCTAGACGCTCACCTGGTGGGATAAATAGTTCATTGGTTTCATTACGTTTTTGGTGATCAGAGCTTTGCAGTTCTTCAAAGCGAGCCATACGTGCTTTTGACTTCGCTTGACGACCTTTAGGGTTTTTACGTACCCACTCAAGCTCTTTCTCGATAGTCTTTTGGCGAGCACTCTCTTGGGAGGCTTCTTGTTGTAGACGAGCGTCTTTTTGCTCCAGCCATGAGGTGTAGTTGCCTTCCCATGGGATACCTTCACCACGGTCCAGTTCTAAGATCCAGCCCGCAGCGTTATCTAGGAAGTAACGGTCGTGGGTGATGGCTACTACGGTACCTGTGTAATCCACTAAGAAGCGCTCTAGCCAAGCCACTGATTCTGCATCTAGGTGGTTGGTAGGCTCATCAAGCAGTAGCATGTCTGGCTTAGAAAGTAGCAAGCGACAAATAGCCACACGGCGGCGTTCACCACCTGATAGGTGCGCAATTTTTTGGTCCCATTCAGGTAAACGAAGTGCGTTTGCCGCACGCTCAAGCGCATTTTCTAGGTTGTGGCCATCTTTCGCTTGGATAAGGGCTTCTAGCTCGCCTTGCTCTTTTGCAAGTGCGTCGAAGTCTGCATCTGGTTCAGCGTATGCTGCGTAGACTGCGTCCAAACGTTTCAGAGCGTCAGCAACGTCAGCAACCGCTTCTTCAACAACTTCACGAACGGTTTTTGATTCGTCTAATACTGGTTCCTGAGGTAGGTAACCTACGTTTAGACCAGGTTGTGGACGCGCTTCACCGTCGATATCCGTGTCGATACCTGCCATGATACGTAGCAGTGTGGATTTACCTGCACCGTTCAGACCTAAAACACCGATTTTCGCACCAGGGAAGAAGCTCAGAGAGATGTCTTTAAGAATTTGACGCTTAGGTGGCACAATTTTGCTCACCCGCGACATGGTATATACGTATTCAGCCATTGCCGATCGTTCCTAAATTAACTGTCATTCAAACCCATCATTTTATACCAAGTGCTTTGTTTTTGTTACCGCATTGCAAGAATTTCCCTAACGAATGGATTTCTTATTTTGAGCTGACCGGAAACTTACACGGTTAGGGTATACACTTTTGTTATTCGTTAAGAATGACGAAGTGTGTTCTATGCGAGTTAGAAACGCTTTGTCTCCATCGTCTTAAAAGTTTGACGAGTACAATTTTTAATACACTAAGTTGCTTTACATGGACATCTGCATTCTGTGTAAATAGATGCATGTGTGAAAATTGCCTTAACATCACATGAACTCTAACAAAACTAGGCTTTAGGGCAGTATATGTCTGGGGAAAATGACACAAATGAGATTCAACGTATCTGAATTGGCTAAAAACGTATGCTGCGCCGCCGCGTTGTGTGCTATGAGTTTGAGTGCTAATGCCGCGCTGAGTTTGGAAAAGCAGCGCGAAGTATATGAGCAAGCTCAAGATTTATTAGATAAAAATGACATCGACGGATACCTTTCGATTCGTCCTAAAATTTCTGACTATCCACTAACGCCTTATGTGGATTACCGCACTTTTATTAGACAGTTACCGGAAAAGTCACCACAACAGGTGAACGAGTTTATTTCTGAGCACGAGTCTTTTCCATTTTCTCGTCGAGTTAGCGCTCCATACCTCAATCATCTTTATAAGCAAAAAGATTGGAAAACCATTACTGAGTTTCAAAAAGTCATTCCTAGTGGTGAGCGTTACCAATGTATTTTCTACGTCGCTCAATTAAAGCAAGGCAAGAAAGTCGCGGCATTTAAAGGGGCTGAACATATGTGGTTACGTGGCATCAGCATTGCTGATGAGTGTGACCCATTATTTGCAGCATGGGACAAGGCGGGTGAGCGTACCGATGAACTGATTCTACAGCGTATGTTACTGGCGTTTGATGCTCGTAATGGCGGTTTGATGAGTTACTTGCTCAAACTGCCTAAATCAGCGCAGGCAAAGCAACAAGCCAAAGAAATGAAAGCGTTGTTTGATAATCCTGCAAGTGTTGCGGAATTCGCGAAGAAAAAACCTGCGAATGATTTTAATCGAGCGCAAAGTGAATATGCGTTAGAAAAGTTGGCTCGTATGAACACTAGCCAAGCACAAGGGGCGTACGATGCCGTCATTAAAGGACAGAAGTTTTCTCCAGAAAAAGCGCAAGAACTTGCCGACTATATTGCATTTCGATTGACTCGTACGGAGTCTGAGTCATTAGCTAAATGGCGCGATGATAAAACGAAAACCAGTCAGTACTTACCGTTGATTGAAACGCGCATCCGCTTAGCGATTCAAAATGCAGATTGGAAAAGCGTACAAGAGTGGATTGCTGTTCTAAATAAAGAAGAACAAGCCACGCTACGCTGGCAATATTGGCTTGGAAGAAGTGAAATAGCGTTAGGTGATGACATCGCGGGGAAACAGCGTTTAGCAACTCTGCTTGGGCAACGAAACTTCTACAGTGTGGCTGCCGCCAATGCAATCGGACAATCAATCAAATACCCAACGCATACGGTTAAGTTGGATAAGAAAGTTGTTCAACCCTATCAAGACTCGTTAGCTCGTATCGAAGAGTTGATCGCGACGGATAAAATCGCAGCAGCGAAGAGTGAATGGGCACACTTACTGCGCCGCGTAGGGAAAGATGAAAAGGCGATGTTGGCGGCTTATGCATCATTTAAACGTTGGCATAACCTAACGGTGACCGCGAGTATTCAAGCGCAGATGTGGGATAATATCGAACTTAGGTTCCCAATAGCACACCGCTGGTGGTTTAACTTTTATGCGAAAAAGCACAACATTGATCCCATCACGATGATGTCTCTCGCTCGACAGGAAAGTGCGTTAGATGTTGAAGCCCGCTCTCCAGTTGGCGCTCGTGGTCTTATGCAGATCATGCCTGCGACGGCGAAGTACACGGCACGTAAATATAAGTTGAGTTATCAAGGTACACAGGATCTCTACAATGTAGGAAAAAATATCGAAATTGGTAGCCATTATTTGCAAGGTTTATTAGAGGATTACGATAATAATCGTATTTTTGCTCTTGCTGCTTATAATGCAGGTCCTAACAGAGTAAAAACGTGGCGAGAGCGTACCCAAGGAAAAGTGGATGCTTATGCCTTTATTGAGGCAATTCCATTTAAAGAGACGCGCGGTTATGTACAAAACATCTTGATGTTTGAAACATACTATCGTGATCTTTTGGGTATCGATGGCGCGTTCTTGAATCAACATGAGATCAATACCAAGTATTGAGTGAGGTAACTTGATGTCGCACGAACCCGAGTACAAAGACTGGCAACAGATTATTGAGCTAATTCGAACAAGTATGGGCACCCAGCAAGATGACATGCTGTTAACTATGCTGATGTCACGTGATGAGAGAGAGTCATTAATATCACGCGTTAATATAATTAACGAACTTCTTAAAGGAGAATTATCTCAACGTCAGATCAGTCAGATGCTTGGTGTGGGCATTGCCACCATTACTCGTGGCTCTAACGAACTAAAGTCGAAATCTGATGAAGAAAAAGACAAGTTGAAAGTCTTGTTAGAACAAGTTGCGGTATCTAAGTAGACAGTATATCCAATTTGCTTTTAGGCCTTGGTGTTACAAGTGACTAAGATAACGTATTACAAAGGGCGGAAATATCCGCCCTTTTGCGTATCTAGAGAATAGGCTGAGTGTTATAAATTTGAAGGAAAGTGCTCAGGGTTTGTGAATGGAATTAAAGCCAGAATCAAGGCTTGGTGATAGACCGAGCTTCGAGTTAGCTGGTTTTGGGTTAGCAGGCTAATAGCGCCACCTTTCTGTTTGATGTTATCAGTACCAAACACTTCGTCCATTACATCTCCCAATTCATTCGCATCCTTGAGTTTTTCCAAGACTTTTGGCGGCAACATTAAGCTTGCAGAACGAGATTCACCGCGGTGAGTCTCTGATTCAACCACCATCCAAGCAAACGTCACGTTTGCTTCAATTCCCGCTTCGAGACCGACATAGTAATCCGCGTTTGGCATCTCTACTTTTGCGTTTTTAACGCGGTTTAGCGCGCCACGATGAGTTTCTTCATTCGTCATGGGCTGATCTGCGACCTCACTCGGTACACTGATGCCAACGAAGTTGAATTCTTGATGCGGAAATGCATTACGAAATGCACTTTGAACTGCATTAATTTTGGCTGGGTTTAGCGATGCGATTACGACTTTTTGGGTTGCCATGATCTTTTTACTCACTGGTGTCTATTAACTCAATTTTACTTGCGTAGGCTTTACGTTCTCACTCGGGTAACAGCCTAATACTTTCAAGTGCTTAGTGATTTTTGTCAGCTCTTCAAGTGCCTGTTGCATTTCTGTCGAAGCAAGATGTGATGTCAAGTCTACGTAGAACATCTCTTCCCACGGGTTCCCCATAATTGGGCGTGATTCTAGCTTGGTCATATTGATTCCGTAACGTTGCAGCACTAATAGTGTTTCAACCAATGAGCCTGCCTCTTGGGAGGTCGACATGATCAATGTGGTTTTTGCTGGAATCTGAGTAGAAACTTCAACCGGTTTACGAGCAACCACGATAAAGCGAGTATGATTTTCGGTTTGGTTTGCGATGTTGCCTTGAATTGCTTGCAAGCCATATAGCTTACCGCTTGATGCATTACCAATTGCAGCCACATCATCACGATCCATCTCTTGGACTTTCTGCATTGCATCTGCTGTGCTCGCGCAGGACTCCAGCTTTACTCCTTTCATACGGCTTAAAAACTCACTGCACTGTTGGTGTGGCTGAGGGTGAGAATACAGCGTTTTAATATCTTCCAGACGAATATCTTTTTTCGCAACCAAGCAGTGTTCGATTGGTTGAGTTAGCTCTCCAACGATGTAAAGCGTCGTGTGTTGTAGTAAGTCATACACTTCATTAATAGAGCCTGAGCTGGTGTTTTCGATTGGCAGAACGCCATAATCAGCATGGCCAGATTCAACCGTTTGAGTCACTTCTTTAAAGTGCTCGCAGTTGAGCTCGATAAGCTCCGTATTTTTACGACTGAAGTATTCGCGACTTGCCAAGTGCGAATAAGAGCCTTTGGCTCCTAAAAAAGCGACGCGAGCAAGTGGCTTACGGCTTTGCTGTGGGTTAACGAGATTTTGCAGATAACTTTGTTGAAGCAGAACTGAGTCTTCAATGATGGTATGGAAAAGCTTGGTGATGTACTGCGCGTCAAGTTCGTATTTATCTTGGCCATTAGAAATTAGCTTGACCAATAATTGCTGTTCACGGACGGCGTCGCGAACAGGCTTTGAGGTTTGTACTTTGCTTTTGGCTACTTCAATGCTGAGTTTACGGCGCTCAGACAATAAGCTGAGAAGTTGGTCATCCAACTCATTCAAGCGTAAACGAATTTCTTCGAGGGAAATAGGTTGGTCAGTCATCAATTCTTTCCTTATAAAAAAGCCTCCCGATTTGGGAGGCTTTCTGTTTGTTTTTGACTTTTCTTTCACAAACGAGTTCGCCCCTCCAACTATGGGAGGAAAAAGAAGTCAAAAATAAACAGTGAGGTTAAATGCATAAATAGTGCTTAATTTATGAGTGTTTAAACACAATAAGCAAGGCTGGGGAGAGCGTCAAGCAAAAAAATAGCGCCTTTCGGCGCTATTTCCTCAATCTGTTCAGTTTACTCTTCTTCTTCCACTAGCTCAGGCTTACTTGCACGTCGAGCTTCAGGTTTGTGGGTCAGCTTGTTCAATTGTCGTTCTAGTTTTTGCTCCACTTCGTTGATAGCTGCGTAAAGATCTTCGTGAGTTGCTGAGGCAATGAGCTGGCCTTTAGGAACTTTGATAACCGCTTCGAATTTCTTCTGTTTGTTTGGTTCCTCACTGAAAGTTGCTTGGCAACCAATTAGGTCTACTTGCCATTTCTCCAGTTTTTTAAATTTGCTCTCAATATGAGCTCGGATTGCAGAGGTGATTTCGATGTTTTTGCCAGTGATATTCATTGTCATAAGTGTTTTTCCTCTGTTGCATCCCTCATGGGTTGAGTTCAGATTACCGCTTTAAG
>NZ_JAWOTP010000039.1:0-9350 GCF_033338935.1 Vibrio sp. Vb0598
CAGGATTGTAATAGCGATCCGGAAGATTGTTTGGAAATAGTTCTTTAGAGTCAATAATGTAAGTAGAGCGAACTTGATCTGCTAGCTCCTGAGCCTCGGCTAGATCTTTTATCCGGCTAGATTTAGTGATTTGATAATGTATTTCATCAACGGATGAAAAGCCTATACCGACAAGAGCTCCAATCACAATATATTTAATTAAACTTTTGAACATACTTTACCCAAAATCACATAACGCCCTGTTAAGGGGTGAGCAACGCAATACCTAAGCCGCCGCATACCGCCTTAAACACTAAAACCAACGCATAGTGAAAATGCCACGCGTTGCGAATCCCTCTTAAACAGTTTGTTAGCTGTGTTTTACAACACGAGCTTTGCTCCCAACATACCGAGTACTGCGATAGTTACCATCGTAAACCAAAGGTAAATCATAAAAGATAGGCATAACGAAAATAAACCTCTCACAGCTTTATCTAAGTTTGCACCTTCATCGTGCTGTAAAAAATACGCTAGTTCTGCTGTAGGTATTGACCCAGCAAAACTCTTAAATTTGAGCTTTACCATCATCAGGCCCATTGAGACTGGAAGACTAGATACTAGTAAAATGATTCCCACCGAAATCCAGACATTCTCGGGGGATTCATTACCTAAAACTACTGCTGCCCCGAACAACACTAAAAGCATTCCCAGAAAGCCCTTAAAAGATGACAACAACGAGTCTCTTGTTTTTATATACAGCCAGAATAGCGGCTTATCGTATTTTCTCATTTTTTCCTTAAACAGCTAACGCCCTGTTAAGGGGTGAGCAACGCAATACCGAAGCTGCCGCATACCACCTTAAACACTAAAACCAACGCATAGTGAAAATGCCACGCGTTGCGAATCCCTCTTGAACAGTTTGTTATGTGCGTTGCTCAAATTCATACTCTGTAAGACACCATTGCTTTGGACTTGACCAACTGATTTCTTTGAATGATGTTCTTAGGTCACCGCTCAATAAAAGTTGCTTCATAAAATGGCTAGGTGAAATATAAGCTTTATCATCGTAAGCAAACACAAAACCCTGCTTATTGAGCTCAAGCATCATCTGTTTGGTTTCCTTTGATTGAATCCCACCATTGAGATCAAGCTCATCAATACGACCGCCAGTATCACCATCTCGACTGCTATTGCTTAACTTTATTGAGGTATTATCTATGGCAACAACGTGCGCCGGAGGGACTTCTCCTGATTGACCAAACTCAACTTTGTAAGGAGGCTGTTTTATCATTTGATCTCCAAGCACATAACGCCGCATTAAGGTGTGAGCGACGCTTGGCTGTACTTGAGCGAAGCGAAAACGCCAAGCGTTGCGAATCACTCTTAAATGCTTTGTTATACAAACGGTTAGTACCACACTAATACCATTGACATTAGCTCAATTTCTATGCACTTTATAATCAACTAGTCACACAAAGCAACACATAATGGAAAAACAAGTTAAAGATAGCCCTGCACGTTCCACAAACCTAGACCGTACAAAGTATGTGGCTTTCGTATTATCCTTTTACACATACTTTGCTGGAGCTCTATATTTTTATGGGATGATGAGTTCTCTTGGATTCAGAGGTGCGTCTTTAGATAGCATCTTTTCTCCTCTTGTATACTCCCAATACTTCGTTGCAGATATTTTATCTAAGACGTTTATTCTGCAAGACCTCAAAGTACTGTTTTTTCCTTTACAGAATACACTGATTGTAACTGTAGTCATTTTTGCAACTGCTCTGTTGATACACTATAAAGTTTGGGAAAAACTTTCTTTAAAAATTAACCGGAGAAGGCAAATTAAGGAGCCGCTTGTTAAACGCAACCTTCCTTTGGCTTCCTTACTCACTTTTCCATTAGTTTACTTTGGTCAATTACTCACTTTAGTTGCATTACTTGTCCTACTTTCACTTATTGCCCTTCCCTTGTTTACCCCATACTCCATGGGGGAAATTGCTGGAAGGAAAATTCTTGAACATAACAATGGTGAAGTATGTAAAAACTTTGATTGGAACTCTGAAGAATACAAAGCTAAAAATATAGTCCTAAGCTGTGACAGAATTCGTGTCACAAAGTCTGGCAAGTCGGTCATTGGTTCTGTAATACATACCGACCAAAAATTTGTATATGCGGTCACTAATGACTTACTTATTCGAGTAAAAGACGACCAAGTAGTATCTTGTGCAGCTAAACAATTCAAACAGGAAAAACAGGCACTAAAACAACAAAATAGGGAGCTAACCTCAATGTCATGCGAAGAGCTATATCTTCCAAATTCAGAGGGAACTATGTAAGTTTGTATAACGCCCTGTTAAGGGGTGAGCAACGCAATACCGAAGCCACCGCATACCGCCTTAAACACTAAAACCAACGCATAGTAAAAATGCCACGCGTTGCGAATCCCTCTTGAACAGTTTGTTATGTATTTTGTTTGCACAAGTTTATTAGCAAACTTTATACATAGAATTTAATAATACTTCCTTAGAAACCTAAAGATTAGAGAAAGTAAAATAAATGCAATAAGACTTAAGTAAGCTCTCCATTTAACCTGCTCGGCATTAGATTTATTTATCATATTAAGACCATCAGAACTAGAAAGAAGAACTTCATCTCCAGCCTTAACGTAAACAGTATAATAAATATTATCTAAATGCGTTTTAACTAGCCCAACACTTAGGTTTTCTGTATCTTTGCGCGAACTATATCCTAGGGAATAGTTATTATTTATTAAATTAAAGTCATACCCTTGAACTTTAATATCGTACTTGTGTTTTTTATCAAAAATAATTTCATAAGATATTCCACGACCAGAAGTACCATGCTTACCTGTTACCTCAGCTTTATGGTATAACACATCGTTATCAGTGTATGGCCCCTCAATAACTCTATTTTCTACAACACATATCGACATAATAAAAATGGCTATGAGAACTCCAGGCGCATAATATGAACCACAAATTCTCCTAACAATACGAATCATGCTTTTACTCGTTTCTAGTTGCATTGACAATAGCTCCAACGTTAATTAGTCAGTTGTCACTAAACCAATGATTAAAATACATAACGCCCTGTTAAGGTGTGAGCAACGCAATACAAAAGCTGCCGCAAACCACCTTAAACACTAAAATCAACGCATAGTAAAAATGCCACGCGTTGTGAATCACTCTTAAACAGTTTGTTAGAATTACGTCTCACTGCGGATCTATCTATTTCGTACACCATCACCAAATTCAGTAAAGTCGCTGATTTGGCTTAACTTAAATCTGTGTTCAAGAACAAAGGTTGACCACTTCTCTTTAAATATTGGGACATCATCATCAAGCTCACTAACATTTTCTGTAGTGAGCATCTTTTTTGTCAGGTAATTAATACTAGTAACTACCTCCACTCTAGGACCTCGATTAGCCATTGCGTCATAACCGATTAACTCAAGATCTGAATCTTGGTAACGGAAGTTGTAACTCCACTGGTTCTCAAATCGACCATCTAAAAAATCAATATGTAAGTTTCCTTTTGTAATACTCATTAAGATTTCTTCAGCCCTTCCTTCTTCATCAACAGAAAAGAAGCAATTGTCATTTTCAACAACGACGTCGTACTCGTCGTTATTTCTTAAAGCAACAATAATTCCTCTTCGGTTGAGATCTAACTGACCACGGTACTCATCAGTGACCATTTTGTTTTGGTCTGTACCTTGTATCATCAAAACAATATCGTCTCTACCATCTCTATTTAGGTCACCATGAATAGCCTCAATTATAGTATGACCATTAGGAACGATTTCCCAATAGGAGCTATCAAGGTCGATTTTTTCTTGTGCTAAAACGTTTGCTCCAAATAGCAAAGCTGATAATAAAAGTAACTCTTTCATTTCTCGCTCTATGATTTTTCAGTAGTAAGTTCTAACGCCGCATTAAGGTGTGAGCAACGCTACCGCGAAACTTAACCATACCACCGTAAACACGAAACCCAACGATGGAATGAAAAATGCCATGCGTTGGGAATCACTCTTAAACAGATTGTTATATTTTTACTTTCGAGTAGAGTTGATCTAACTCCATACTGCGATACTCTTTAAGAACAAGTTCATGAACCTCTTCACCAATACTCTCAACTACATCATACAATTTACGGCATAAATAGCAGAAATATACACAGAACTCTTCTGAAGGCTTACTGTGTTTAGCATTAAAGTGTTGAACAGAAGCAACACCACGGCCTTGCGACTCAGGCTCTAGAATTACAACCGTACTTGCTTTCTCGAAGTCATTATCCCCAGCGTGCGCAAAATATTCGTTTCTCAGGTCAATGATAGAGCGGTGAAAATTAACCGCACCATCACCTACTTTCTCCACATGAACTTCTTCGATTTTACTTTTACGCCCTTTCGCTTTAGCAAAGCATTTACCATAAGTGACTATAGCTGACATCCAAAGTGAATAAGCTATTTCACTATTATCAATATCTTTAATCATCGCCATCAACTCATGAGCATGATTCAAATCATGCATTATCTGAGTCAAGCCCGAAAGTCGTTTTGCCAACGCACTATCAGCTACGAAATACGGATGCTCTATACCACTTTTGTCCTTAAATCTGAGAATTGGCTTCTCTTCACCATCAGATTCCAACGCTACAGGAAAAACCATCTTACCTCTCAATCTAACGAATATTTGCCGAAAATATAACGCCCTGTTAAGGTGTGAGCAACGCAATACCGAAGCTCCTGTATACCACCTTAAACACTAAACGCAACGCATAGTAAAAATGCCACGCGTTGCGAATCACTCTTAAACAGTTTGTTATGCCGATCCTACCAACTACCACATAACTGACTCTCGCAAGGAGTACCATCATTGTCGCCATCTATTTTGACATTTGGACAATTTGATAAATAAAACTTTGCTTCGTCACAAGACGCCATTTCGCTACAGTAGGTCTTACCTTGGCAACTAAACCCCATATTTTCATATGCAGGGTTTAGCTTGGGCTCTATATAAAACAGATATAAGGCTGCGCCTATTAGACCGACGATAACTGCTGATAATACAACTGAAAAAGAATTGCTTTTCTGTGGTTTGACACCGACTAACTGAGCACTTTCCGCACTTAACTTAGGCTGAACACTTGCCAGTTGAAACTCTACTTGGTCCCCTATTCGAGGGCGTCGGTATCCTTTTTTGAACTTGGATACATGAACAAAAATGTCACCATCCAGTTCATTGGAATTTATGAACCCAAAACCGCGCTCATCAACCCAGCGAACAATTTCCCCTTTCATGTCCTCTCCCGTTTTTCATATAGCGGCATAACGCCCGCTTAAGTGGTGAGCAACGCAATGCGATGTTTCTGCACACCACCTAAATCACTAAAATCAACGCATGGTAAAAATGCCACGCGTTGCGAATCCGTCTTAAAGCGTTTGTTATGCAACGTTACACCCTTAGTAACCGCCTTATACCCTCGATACCCATTGCTGTAGCAATTGTTGCTTCAAGGCTATTCGATAGCAAATATACAGTGATATCGATTGTTACGTTAAAGAAAAGCCAAAACAGCTCATATACCCTTCTGAAAGCAATTAGCTCAGAAAACAAATCTTTTCGGGCACTAAATCTTGTCCTGGTGCAATTTATAGAACAGGATTGTTTGTCGACGTCATACTCTTCCGCTGGTTGTAGCAAGTAATATTGCTTGTGGTATTTATAAAACAAGACTTCAATTGCCGCCTCACGAACAATGTTATTGAATATACCGTAAGGAACAAAAATGCTCAGATGTCGAGTTGCTCCATAATTTTCTCCTAACCTCTTCTTGTAGTTATCATAAGGAGCCACAGAGAAACTCATAATGATGTTTTCCAGTAACTCAACGCCAATGGCAAGTTCTACTAATGTCAACTTTATCCACTTGAGCAATGTAACTTCCGATTTAAGTTCCTTACCTCGTAGAAATACTGTGGACAGGTAACTTTTGCCATTAAAGTCTTGCTTATCTAGTACTTTGAAACTCTTCATTTGCCACATTTTATTAAGTTGCATAACGCCGCGTTAAGTGGTGAGCAACGCCACCACCTTACCTAAACCATTGTGCCGTAAACACTAAAGTCGAATCAAACCGAAAATGTCAAGCGTTGGGAATCCGTCTTAAACGCTTTGTTATATGCTTGTACCCATAGCCTGAAAGTCCCTTGATGAGCAACCAAAGTAAGGGCTACACGCTGTATAGCCTTTTGCGATCTTTACGGTAACATTTAAAAGCCAAGACCCAGAATGAAACCAATGCAAACAACGCTACCTTATCGTATCTATGTAATAGCTTCCCAACTATGGCATCTTCTAAAGGTTTCATTATTCCTTGGAACTCAATTTCAGCGATGTAGTATTTGCCAACCAATAAAATTACTAAGTGAAAAACGACACCAAGAATCAGTGCTAATTGAGTGCGTTTTGATAGTGAAAGCACATATAGAAATTCATATACAAAGTTCATTTTTTACTTCCTATCTGTATTGGCATATAACGCCCTGTTAAGGTGTGAGCAACGCAATACCGACGCTCCCGCATAACACCTTAAACACTAAGCGCAACGCATAGTAAAAATGCCACGCGTTGCGAATCACTCTTAAACAGTTTGTTAGCTGACTTATGCCCACAAACTCTTAAGAATTTCTCACCACTCCTAGTAAAACAACCTAGATAGTTATTGCGTTTCCATGATTAATAAAAAAGCAATAACTTAAATACAATAAGCATATCACGCAAGGAAAATAGAGAGTAACCCACTGTATAATATGATTTTTCTTACTAACAGTTAAACTTTGAAAAAAGTAAAAAATATAAGAGGTTAGTTAGAAGAATCACCTTTGACTTCGTTCCCATAAATTTTAGAATGAGATTGTTTAATTATGAGCATTAAAAACTTTATCATCTGCACATCAATTACTCTTGCGTTGGGTGGCTGTGCGACCTCTTACCAAGGTAAAGGTTTTACTGGCGGGTACTCAGAAACACAACTTGATGAAAATGTTTTTGTTGTTAGCTTTGAAGGAAATGGTTATACGAGTAAAAAGAAAGCCGCAGCTTTCACAATGCTTCGTTCAGCAGAGCTAACCGTAAACAACGGTTATCAGTTCTTTGCCATTATAGATAGCGACAGCTACTCAACGAACAGTACCTACACTACACCTACAACAAGTCATTCAACTGCAAACGTATCTAGCTTTGGTAACTTTGCTACCGGTACTTCCACAACGACATTTAGCGGAGGTCAAACATACGCAATTTCCAAACCTAGCAATACAAATACAATTGTGATGTTTAAAGATCGCCCTGCAAACGTATTTACATACAATGCAAAATTCATTGTTAAATCATTAAAAGCTGAATACGGTATCGAATAACGGACTTATTGAGCATGGATGCTTGTCAGCTAACGCCCTGTTAAGGTGTGAGCAACGCAATACCGATGCCGCCGCATACCACCTTAAACACTAAATTCAACGCATAGTAAAAATGCCACGCGTTGCGAATCACTCTTAAACAGTTTGTTATGGCTAAATTGCACCGTGATAAATTTTTTTATCAAACGAAGCTTTATCGAAGCGTCGAATGTAGTCCAATAGTTTTACAATGTATTCATCGAATTTTTCGAAGTCTTCCGGATCACTTATATTAAGCATTGAAGATTTTTTAATGTAGAAAACTATTCTTGCCCAAGATTTAAAGTGCTCCTCTGATAAGTCTGCGGCAACAGGCAGAAGAGCAGTTAAAGCATCAATATCGATTTCACAATGTCGAATGAAGCTATGACGGAATGAGCTTGGGATACTTTGAGCACCAGTGAACTCGCTTTTTAGTCTGTTTAGAACAGTTTGATTTTCTGTATGAGATAAACCATAGAAACTGAAAGCTTCTGGCATAGACTTAAACTTAGAAAACTCATTTATGATGAAAATGAGAAATTCTCTCAGACGTTTCTCTTTTGCTATCTTTGCTTTTGATTCTTCACGCTCTTGCCACTTGTTAAAAACGAGCAAAACTACAAAGAGTTCAAAAAACACTCCCGTAAACTCTGGCAATAAGTTGTCTGTATAATGGGCTAATCCATACTTCACAAAACCATGTGTAGCAAAATAGACGAGTACCAACAGACAAGACCACATAATGTTGGTCTTGTTTAAATGCTTAGAAACTTTCAAATTATCTCCGTAATTAATATTTAGCCATAACGCCTTGTTAAGGTGTGAGGCACGCAATACCTAAGCTCCCGCATAACACCTTAACCACTAAAATCAACGCATAGTAAAAATGCCACGCGTGCCGAATCACTCTTGAACAATTTGTTATGTTTATTACCACCCGCCAGTACGTTACCGTAAATGAGCAGAACAGTTTTACCGGCTAAAAACTTAGCTTTTACCTGCTGCTAAAAAAGCAGAAAATCCCATAAAAACAAAGGATATGAAGAGTGACACCATAGAATATCGAATGACAGTAAACAACCAAGAGCTACTTTCAGGATACTTCGAGATATTTTCGCTACTTCTTACGTAATTAAAGAGAAGCGCACTAGAAAAAGGAACAAACAAAAAGTAGATCGCTTTATATCTACTCGGGTCTATTCTTTTCATCTGCAATCCGAGGGAAATACTACTCCCAAGGAGCACTATCATCGAAGATATGAGCACTAGAAAAGCCGCAAATGCTAGTAACGAATACACATCCATGAACTCTCTTTTCCCACAATAAGCATCTGAATATTAACTATAGTTTTCTACACGCGACTAAGAAACATAACGCCCTGTTAAGGTGTGAGCAACGCAATACCGATGCTTCCGCATACCACCTTAATCACTAAAACCAACGCATAGTAAAAATGCCGCGCGTTGCGAATCACTCTTAAACAGTTTGTTATAACCACATGTTCTCACGGACTTCATAGTGGCTAACATGACGATCTGGATTCAATTTGTACTTTTCGTCCTCTGGATACAATTTGGCGACACTGATGTCTTCACCAGAAAATGCTTTGATACATTCAAGATCTTCCCAATAAGTCAACAACGTGATTTCAGCAATATTGCCTAAATCTCGATTTAGAATTTGAGCACCGAGGAAACCTTTTGTACTGGATGTATCTTTGATTCCTGTCTCATACAGGTAAGCAATAAACCCTTCTTCATACTCTTTAGGGCAAGTAGCTTTCCATTCCCTTGCTATCATAAATACTCCATTTTATGCCGTGGATATAACGCCCTGTTAAGGGGTGAGCAACGCAACACCGAAGCCGCCGCAAACCACCTTAATCACAAAATTCAACGCATA
>NZ_JAWOTP010000040.1:0-9223 GCF_033338935.1 Vibrio sp. Vb0598
TAAATCTTCCATGATTGATTATCTCCATTTCTGCGAGCGCATAACGCCCTGTTAAGGTGTGAGCAACGCAATACCGATGCTGCCGCATACCACCTTAATCACTTAAAACAACGCATAGTGAAAATGCCACGCGTTGCGAATCACTCTTAAACAGCTTGTTAGCTATGTTTTTCCAACGCCTCTCGGAGTTTAGCTATCGTATGTTGACTGTAGACTTTAATACCATTGCGCTCTAACAATGCAGTGGCTACCCCTGAACCATCGATTTTAATCCCGTTGAATGTGCCATCATAAATTTTTGAACTGCCACAGGAAGGACTGCCTTCTGCAAGAATCGCGTACTTTATTTGCTGGTTTTTGCAAAGTTCCAAAGCCTTTTCTGCCCCACTTACAAATTGTTCCGTAACATCGATGCCATCATTTCCAACAACGTTTGCCAAACCATCCAGCACATCAACACCTTTACCAGTAATAATTTCAGCTGGTGCTCTAGGAATAGGTAAACCTGCTGATACTTCGGGGCAAAAAATCACTAGTTCTGTGTATGACTTTAGCCAGAGCAACTCAGGCTCTGGGATTGATAAACAGCTCGCATTGTATCTAACGTTGTTTCCAACCAAACATGAACTAACGAGAACTTTTACCACTGGAACTCCTTTATATACGAGAAATAGCTAACGCCGCGTTAAGTGGTGAACAACGCTAACCACTAAACCTAAACCATTGTACCTTAAACACTTAACCTGACTTGAACTGAAATCGCCAAGCGTTGTGAATCCGCCTTAAACGCCTTGTTAGGCGAAGTTTCCCACCAGTGTTCAAGGATGTTTGCAAGCAGATTACCCGAAACCCAATAAGCAACCAAACACCCACTGACTTTTTGTGATTCAAGAACCACAAATGTCACTATGTTTCAGCTAAGATGCCAGCGACCACGAAATACAGACTTTCAGCGATCAAGTTGCTTTTGAGGAAACGAAACGTAAAGCTACAAACTTAAAGCGAGAACAAAAGCCTCAATTAACTTGCCCCTGCCACACTTTGAGCCAATGAAACTCACAACCAACCGGCTATGAAAACCAATGAGGCAACCCGCAAACCTTGGCATGTTTTACGGCCAGAGAGATTCATGAATTTGAACAGACAATCTTGAATTGCCGACTTAGAAAAACGAATGCTCAAAGAGACCTAAGAAAATGAGAACAAAGGACTTTCCTGCCCGTCGCCTAACGCCGCATTAAGGTGTGAGCAACGCTACCACCAGACGAAACCTGTACGCCTTAAACACGAAACCCAACGATGACATAAAAAATGCCAAGCGTTGGGAATCACTCTTAAATGCCTTGTTAGTTTTTTGTTTCTAGAGAGTGCTTATTTTCCAAGTCTTCTACCTTATTTTTAAGTTTCTCTAACTTTCGAGAATAAATAAAGAAACCGATTTGAGAACATACTACGGCCACATAGAACAGGTTATCTCTATGTTGAGCTGGAGCATCATTCCACAACCATATAGCGAAGACAGTGACAAGCACATAAGAAATAATATTTGAAATCATTGATGAAGCCCCGAAACCAATCGTACACTTCGATTTTCTAACTCTGTATTAACTTTTTTTAATTCAGACTTATTAAACGCAACAGCTCCCCAAATGACAAGCATAGCTAAACCACCTCTGCCAAGTTTACCTCTAGCTTTAGATTCCTTGTATAGGTCTTTGAGTCCAAGGCTTGAAGCACCAATACCTATATAACTAGCGAAATTGTCTAAAAAGCTATGAAAATCTTTATCAGACTGTAACTCTTTCTCAGTCATTGACCACATGCCATATTGTGGGTTAACAAAAGTAGTGTCTAGCGCTCCTGTTACTAGTTTTCCCATTAAGGCTCTATTCGAAACACTTCGTATCAGTTTCATAGCATCTACTCGTTGCTTCTGACTGAGATGTCTATACAAGATCATCGAACAAATCGCATCTACTTCTACTTTTCCAGCCCCAACAAGTAGTTCTGGTTTAAAACCGATTATTTTAGCTAATATTCTTAATTGTTCTTGCTCATTGCTTGGCAAATTATACGGTAAACTGCTAACTGAAATTACGTTACTCATCACTCATCCATGTATAATTTTAGGGCTTATTTTATGAAATAAAAAGAATAACATATGCACTCAGTGGTGTATAGGAAATGTTATGAAACTAACGCCGCGTTAAGTAGTGAGCAACGCTACAACCCAGCTTAAATCATTACACCGTAAACACTAAAGCCGATTTAAACCAAAAATGCCACGCGTTGCGAATCTGCCTTAAACGCTTTGTTATAACTCATTTAGCCCACAAAATCTTCGAAGGAAATATTAGACTCTTTCGCTAAACCTTCATTGAGCATTTCATTGAACCATGCTTTTAAAGCTAGTTGCATTTCTGGCATTGAAGAATTCCACACAGGTTTGATGTGTTTGCGTATATGTTCTATGCTCACACAAAGTACGAGCAATTCTCAGAATATTTTTAGCTGCTTCTTTGTCGATGACCTGACTAGGAACAGACCAACGTTTTTGGCCCAAGCAGTCTGTATAAAAGCCAACTTGCTTTAAATCGTCCAATAGCGCTGGAAAATCGTTTTCTTCGGAATAAATACCTCCGAAATCACGGAGTTTTTTACAACCATTTGCGACCAACAAAGGAAATACGTACATCACATTCTTTTTGGTATGAGTCCGATAAGCTTTCCAAGCGTCTTTGACTTCTTTTCCATCTCTTGCGACTGCTAACTCACGTAGGATTGAAATTTTTCCAGCCTCTTCAATTGCTAAAACAGCTATGGAGTAAGCCGTCGGATAGCTTTCAAGTTCAAACAGTTTTTCAGCATCGCTCAATAGCCGATTAGCGTTTTGTTGAGCAAAATTCATCCCATCAGCAATCTCACTTGTGCTGAGTGTATTTTTCCACTGTTTCAAATTCTTACTCAAGTGTACTCCTATGAGTTATAACGCCGCATTAAGGTGTGAGCAACGCTACTACGAAACTTAACCTTACCACCGTAAACACAAAACCCAACGATGGAATGAAAAATGCCATGCGTTGGGAATCACTCTTAAATGCTTTGTTATGTGAAACTAGACATCCAATGCCTAACGAACTTGCTCTCTTTAGATAGTGTGTCAGCTTTTTCCTCTAGCAATTTAGCTAGCTTAAGCATCGTTTGTTTATTCATTGTTAGAGACAATTCGTCAACCATTTCACATAATCTATCATCATCATAACTAAATAAATGGTTAATAATACTCTCAGACAATGTTTCAAGGAAGGCTTCAACACTCCCTGAAACTCTGCTGTAGAACTTATCTAATGACTCATAGGTAAAGACATCTAAGTCTTTAAACTCTTTGATTCCAAGTCGATTAACTTCACCATCAATTACATGTGAATGCTTAATGTTGTTATTTACAACTCTCAATTGATTGATATTATCGTACCCAGACAAACGCCCGTAACTGATGTTTTTGGAATTAAAGAATGACTTAACATTTTCCCATAAATATAGTTCTCTAGTATTCACATTTTCAAAAGCCACGTTAATGAGCTCTTTTTGAACAATTTCAAAGCTTTTAAATAGCGATATAATTTTCATTTCAGACAAGGAAAGCAGTTGGTCTTCTAACATTTGTACGTCGTAATAATGCTCAGCTTGCTCACCTATAATATCCATCGCTTCGTCAGATGGTTGCACAGGGTAACCATCTTTTTCCATTATTTCATGATAGCGTTCACCTGCACTTTCATAATCATCTTTAGCTTTAGTTAACTGCCCATCTATAGCAATTACACTTTCTTCTACAGCCTTGACATACAATGTATTCAAACGTCTTGCAACATTACGTATCTCACTCTTCCGTTGAGCTAACTTGTTGTTTTGATTTAAAAGAATACTCAAACTACACTCCCAATCTGTTGTTTCACATAACGCCTTGTTAAGGTGTGAGGCGCGCAATACCGAAGCTTCTGCATACCACCTTAACCGCTAAAACCAACGCATAGTCAAAATGCCACGCGTGCCGAATCACTCTTGAACAATTTGTTAGCATACTTTTTCAACGCTCATAGATCTTTAAGTGATTCTCTAAGTTTATCCATAGTTTGAATCCCAAGTTCACTACTAATCCAACCATACTGGTCGCCATGGAACCGAGGGAAAATATGCAAATGGTAATGGTCGAGCTCGTTGAAATGAGGTGCCTCTCCGTTGTTTTGCATAAAGCCGATACCATCGGGATTGAACTTAGCTTCTATACGCTTATATAAATCTCTTGCGACGTCGGTGATCTCTAAAAACACAGACTCGGGCAAGTCGATGAAAGTGCGGTATTGAGTCTTGGGACAAATTAAAATATGTCCAAAGTTGATTGGGTCATGGTCTGCAAAAGCTATAACTTGGTCAGATTCGTACACGATGACCGAGTCAATTTCACGATTAACAATTTGTTCGACTATCGTAGTCATCTAAACTCCTATCAAAGTATGCTAACGCCCTGTTAAGGGGTGAGCAACGCAATACTGAAGCCGCTGCATACCACCTTAGACACTAAAACCAACGCATAGTGAAAATGCCACGCGTTGCGAATCCCTCTTGAACAGTTTGTTAGTCGCGAGGCACCGAGCGACAATTTTAAGCCGAACTAAACTTTGCGAACAACAAACTTTATGTGCTTTGATGCACTTAGGTCAGGCGTAGTCTCAAAGCAGCTCCTCAATGAAACCACTTGGAACAAACAACACCAGAGAAAACGTAATTTCAGCGATTAAATCAGCTTTTGCACTGAAAAACTCACCGAGCGGAGTTGCAACCAAAAACAGACTCTCGATTACCCTACTCTGTAAGCACCAAAGAACAAAACAACCGCTAGGACAGGTACAAAACTTTGGACTTAAAACAGTTAGAACTAAGCTCTGATGATCAACGATTAATCGGTGTACCAAGCAAACAGCTGCTAAATTTTGAGCTCAGAAACATGATTTTGATTGCTAGCTTTTTCTGGCGACTAACGCCCTGTTAAGGTGTGAGCAACGCTATACCGAAGCTCCCGCATAACACCTTAATCACTTAAACCAACGCATGGTAAAAATGCCACGCGTTGCGAATCACTCTTAAACAGTTTGTTAGTTGCCAAACCCTCATATGATTAAGAACTTGCTCGTCTTTTTATTTTAAGTATCGACTCCAATGATTCCTTGGGTACACTTTTCAATAGCTTCTCTTCAGCCCTCAAAAGCATAAGTACCTTGATGTAATCACAGAAGCTTATCGATCTAGCAACTTTAAGAATCAACTTACGTAGTGTTCGCAAATCTTGACGGAATACACCAAGTAATTCAGACCAGACATCTAGATAATAGTTTGCATCAAGTTCCTCTTCTGGGAATCGTATTTCCATTAGAAGAATAAACTCATTGTAAATTCGCTCCAGCTTATAAGCAGACACAGCATCTACCTTAGATAGTTCGTTTATCGAACGTTCTATCGATTTATCCAAACTTATCTTATTCTTCTCCGGCAAGTCTAAGTTGGATTGTCGAGTACTTTCAAATTTGGACATTAGTTCGTCGATAAGCTTTCGTCTGCTGTCTAAATCTGCATCATGTTTTTTAAATATTTCATGCAGCTTCTCCATACTATCGCCTAGCTTCCCATTAAAAAAAGCTAATACATGATCAATTCTATTCTTTTGAAAATACAGATCTAGCATTGCAGGTAAAGCACTTGACCGAAACTGCTTTTCCTCACGACCAATTGCAAATAAACCAGACAGCTGACTAAGCAGCCAGCCAAGAAAAACTGCTATCAAAGGAATGATAATTTTAAAATATTCTTCCATCAAAAACTCGATCTTTAAATTTTGGCAAACTAACGCCCAATTAAGGTGTGAGGCACGCAATACGATGCTCCCGCATACCACCTTAATCACTTAAACCAACGCATAGTAAAAATGCCACGCGTGCCGAATCACTCTTAAATTGTTTGTTAGTTGCCCATCTCAAAGCCTAGTGCTAACATTTGTACACACACCAACAAAGGAATACATCATGGACACTAGAATTCAATTTCGTGTTGATGAAGAAACAAAACGCCTAGCTCAACAAATGGCTGAGAGCCAAGGTCGAACTCTAAGTGATGCTTGCCGTGAACTTACTGAGCAACTCGCTGAACAACAAAGAAAAACATTATCTCACGATGCATGGCTAACTGAACAAGTAAACCTAGCATTTGAGAAGTTTGACTCAGGAAAATCCGTTTTCGTTGAACACCAAACTGCTAAGTCTCGAATGGAAGAGCGCAAAGCCAGAATTCGTAATCGAGGTAAGCAATGATTTTATGGGAAGAAGAGTCACTTAATGATCGTGAAAAGATCTTCGAGTTTCTCTATGACTTCAACCCTGATGCGGCAGAAAAAACTGACAACCTCATTGAAGCAAAAGTAGAAAACTTGCTTGAACAACCTTTAATGGGTGTACAACGAGATGGCATCCGCGGACGATTGCTCATTATTCCTGAGATTTCGATGATTGTATCTTACTGGGTTGAGGGCGATATCATCCGAGTTATGCGTGTACTACACCAGAAACAAAAATTCCCTACGGATTGATTGCTTCCTCTGGGGAACTAACGCCCTGTTAAGGTGTGAGCAACGCAATACAAAAGCCGCCGCATACCACTTTAAACACTAAAACCAACGCATGGTGAAAATGCCACGCGTTGCGAATCACTCTTAAACAGTTTGTTAGTTCTTTGACCCACTGAGTGCCTGAGGTTTATAGCCTAGTGAATCCAAATCAACACCCTGCTCTAGAAGTAGTTTTTCAAACAATGGTAATAATGGTCCAAGGTTTTCATTTAGCGTGTCACGAACCGTATCAACAACAACTTGGGTACCACGCTCGATTTCTATATTAATAAAGTCACCACTGACTTTTGATTCAAAAACCGTCATTCTAAGAGTCTCAGGAATAAGCCAAACTTCAAACCAACCTTCATGCTTATTTACGTCAGCTACGGTCAAGCTCGCTCCATTTAGAGCTATATAACCTTTCGGGAAAACATATCTTTTCCAAGCATCAGGGAGCGCTAAGCGAACACAATAGTTATCCTCAATTTGTTTTACGTCAACGATAGCTACATTAAAGTCCACATGGCCTGATAGAGGGTGACCGCCAATTTCTGCCCCATCTTTTGCGGCTCTCTCAGCGTTAACTAATTGGGATGAGCAATACTTACTCAGAGTTGTAATTAAGAGGCTTTGCAACATTACGTCGAACTTAACACGAACATCTGACTGTATTTCAGTGACTGTCAGACATACACCGTCAATAGCAATGCTCGCCCCAATTTCTAGATCAGTACAAAACCCTTTAGGGAAGTCGATAACAAAAGTTCTAATCCCTCTTTGATCTGTCACATCAACAATTTCGGCTACCGCCTGAACTATGCCTGTAAACATGCTTACTCCACTGATATTAAAACAACTTTGAGAACTAACGCCCGCTTAAGTGGTGAGCAACGCAATACGATGCTTCCGCATACCACCTAAATCACTAAATTTACCGCAAACCACAAATGCCACGCGTTGCGAATCCGTCTTGAAGCGCTTGTTAGTTGGCAGACCCAATACCCTGATTTTACGTCAGTTTAAACTTTGCAAACAACAAAGATTATGTGTTTTGATGCATTAAAGTCAGGCGTAGTTTCAAAGCGACTTATTAATGAAACCACGTGGAACAAACCGCGCCAAAGAAAGCGCGATTTCAGCGAGTAAATTAGCTTTTAAAAATACAAACTCACCGAGCAAAATTTCAGCAAAAGCATTCGACTCGATGAACCTCAAACTCGCAGCATCAAAGATGCAAACCGAGCTGTGAAACAATGCCAATTTTGGATTTTAGACAAAGAATAAGCATCGAATTTGAAAGCTTAAACTACCACTTTAGCTTTGAGCTTTTACCATGAAATTTTGCACTATTGCTGCATTTTCCTTCATGCCAACTAACGCCGCATTAAGGTGTGAGTAACGCGACCACGAAATCCAACCATACCACCTTAAACACTGAACTCAACGATGAAATGAAAAATGCCAAGCGTTAGGAATCACTCTTAAATGCTTTGTTATGGCGCTGAACTTGAAGTTAACTGCCGAACGTCAATGAGGTCTACTTCCCTACCCAATATTCGCTTATATTCAACTAACCTATGAACAGGAATAACTTGCAATTCAATGCCTTGATAAGTTTTAGTAACGGAACTTGAGAAATCGATTTCAAGTTGATGCCACGAACCGTCCAGTGAAGATTGGATCTTGGTATGGTGAGCCAAGCCTATTTCAATTTTTTGATCTCGGTAGATGAGCTGAAAATACTCTAAGTCCCAACCATATTCTGAGTACCGAGTTAGTGGCTTAGAAACATACTGCGAAACGAGGGATAATACTTTATTTGCATCAGAATTTTCGATGTAGAGATCGATGTCTGCAATTTCGCGATTGCCACCATGAATCGTAGCCGCTAAACCACCAACTATTTGATACTCGATATTCTCTGATTCCAAAAGACCTTTGAGCCACTTCAAAGCTACTATTACTTGCTTGCTCATATTACTCCCTTAGCCGATTTTGCCCCTGCGCCATAACGCCTTGTTAAGGTGTGAGGCACGCAATACCAAAGCTTCCGCATACCACCTTAACCACTAAAACTAACGCATAGCAAAAATGCCACGTGTGCCGAATCACTCTTGAACAATTTGTTATGTGTTAGATTTTAAAGACTAATTTTTGTTTTTGAGCAATAAGCTCACCATCTTCAAGTGGTTCATATTTCCATTTGGACAACGCTTGTACAGCTACCTTTTCAAAGATTCCCTTTGGGGAGGACTCGATTACAACAATATCAGTCACATCCCCATTTTTAGTAATGTTAAACGTCATGACCACATACCCTGACAGGTTATTCTCTACTGCAACTTTGGGGTATCTCGGCGATACAAACTCTATTGGCTCTAGATCTAAATATTCCGATGAGTAAGTGTTTTCTACAGAACTTGAACACCCTGCTACTAAGATCAAGATAAATAGTTGCAAAAATCTCATAATCTATCTCTGACACATAACGCCCTGTTAAGGGGTGAGCAACGCAACACCGAAGCCGCCGCAAACCACCTTAATCACAAAATTCAACGCATA
>NZ_JAWOTP010000041.1:0-7676 GCF_033338935.1 Vibrio sp. Vb0598
TGAAACCTAATTTGAAGCCTAAGCTTCTAATTGGATTATCATCAACGAGTGCCCACACAGATTGATAGGTCTATATTTTTAAAGAGCACACTTCGAAGTTCTCTTCAAAGTGGACGGCTATTTTAGCTAGATAACTTATCGTGTCAAACACTTTTTTAAGTTATTTATCTGCGAGTTAATTTTAACTCACTAACCGTAGTTGTTTAGGTTCCGCTTCACTTGCTTTCCCGTGACAACGGAGGCGCATTATAGGGAGTTCATTAAAGAACACAAGTGCATTTTTTAAAAAAACTCACCTTTTTAGTTTATTCGTATAGAAAACAGACAAAAGACTCTAAAAAACTATAGAAAAGGGGCCAAACGGCCCCTTTAGTGTGATTTTTATCTCAATTTTACTGTATCCATACAATTATTGATGAGCACAAATTTGGTCATTAGTAACAATTAGCTGCACTGTCTTGTCTGGAACGATTTCACCAGAAAGAATTGATTTGGCTAACGGGTTCTCGACATTCTGCTGAATTGCACGTTTTAAAGGACGCGCACCATACACAGGATCGAAACCAACTTGAGCGATCAAGTCGAGTGCTTTGTCGGAAACTTCTAGTTGATAGCCTTTCTCCTCTAGTCGTTTCGCCAAACGTTCCAATTGAATAGAAGCAATGGACTTAATGTGCTCTTGACCAAGTGGATGGAACACCACGATTTCGTCAACACGGTTCAAGAACTCTGGGCGGAAGTGTTTGCTAACCACATCCATCACTTCACTCTTGATACCTTGATAGTCTAATGTTGCGAAATTCTCTTGGATACGAGATGAACCCAAGTTAGATGTCATGATCACAACCGTATTACGGAAGTCAACAGTACGACCTTGACCATCCGTTAAACGCCCATCATCGAGAACTTGCAGCAGAATGTTAAATACATCCGGATGCGCTTTCTCTACTTCGTCTAACAAAATTACCGAATACGGCTTGCGACGAACCGCTTCAGTTAAGTAACCACCCTCTTCATATCCGACATAGCCTGGAGGCGCACCCACCAATCTTGCCACTGAGTGTTTCTCCATGAACTCAGACATATCGATACGGACCATCGCATCTTCACTGTCGAACATAAAGCTCGCAAGTGTCTTACAAAGCTCTGTTTTACCCACACCAGTTGGACCTAAGAATAAGAAGGAGCCAATTGGTCGGTTTGGATCAGAAAGCCCAGCTCGACTACGACGAATGGCATTCGATACAACAGAGACCGCTTCGCTTTGCCCTACCACACGATTATGCAGCACGTCTTCCATACGAAGTAGTTTCTCTTTTTCCGCTTCTAGCATCTTGGATACCGGAATGCCGGTTTGCTTAGAAAGTACTTCTGCAATCTCGTTGTCGGTTACTTTATTACGCAATAGCGTCATTTCCTGCATTTCAGCTTGGGTTGCAAGATCTAACTGCTTCTCAAGTTCAGGAATACGACCATATTGAAGCTCCGACATACGGTTTAGATCGCCAGCACGGCGAGCAAACTCCATGTCCATACGAGCTTGTTCAAGCTCAGACTTAATATGTTGAGTGCCAGAAAGAGCTGCTTTTTCTGTATTCCAAACCTCTTCTAGCTCAGCATACTCTCGCTCTTTTTCATTGAGTTCTTCATTAAGCGCTTTCAAACGCTTTTCACTCGCTTCATCGTGCTCGTTACTTAGTGCTTGTTGCTCAATTTTGAGTTGGATAATTTTACGCTCAAGCTTATCCAAGGACTCTGGCTTAGAGTCAATTTGTAAACGAATGCTTGAAGCCGCTTCGTCGATTAAGTCGATCGCTTTATCCGGCAACTGACGGTCGGAGACATAGCGATGTGACAAGCTCGCCGCAGCAACAATCGCTGGGTCAGTAATTTCGACGTGATGATGAAGCTCATAACGCTCCTTCAAGCCACGTAAAATCGCCACGGTATCCTCAACGGTCGGCTCATCCACCAGCACTTTTTGGAAACGACGTTCTAATGCTGCATCTTTTTCGATGTACTGACGATATTCATCCAATGTTGTTGCGCCAACACAGTGCAGCTCACCACGAGCTAATGCCGGTTTTAGCATGTTGCCCGCATCCATTGAGCCTTCACCTTTACCAGCGCCGACCATAGTGTGTAGCTCATCAATGAAGAGGATGACGTTGCCTTCTTCTTTAGCAAGTTCATTCAATACTGATTTTAAACGCTCTTCAAATTCACCACGGTATTTAGCACCAGCAACCAGTGCGCCCATATCCAGTGATAGCACACGGCGACCACGCAGACCTTCAGGTACTTCATTGTTAACTATGCGCTGCGCTAAGCCTTCAACAATTGCTGTCTTACCTACGCCTGGTTCACCGATAATCACTGGGTTGTTTTTAGTACGACGCTGCAATACTTGGATAGTACGACGGATTTCATCATCACGACCGATAACAGGATCTAATTTACCTTGCTCTGCACGCTCGGTAAGGTCTATGGTGAACTTTTCCAATGCTTGGCGAAGCTCTTCCGCATTCGGGTCATTGACCTTTTGACCACCTCTGATCTTTTCGATTGCCTGGCTGACTTTTTGCTCTGTTAAGCCGATCTCTTTGAGTAATTGCCCCAGTGGTCCGCGATCTTCTAAAGCGGCAAGCAGGAAGACTTCAGACGAGATATAGGAGTCTTGACGCTTTTGCGCCACTTTGTCACACAGGTTAAACAATGTGCCCATCGAGCTAGAGAGCTGAACATCCCCACCGATGCCACTGACTTTTGGTAATCGATCTAACATTTCACTCAATTTAGAGCGTAAATGCGTTACGTCCACATCCAGCATAGTAAGCAATGGACGAATTGGACTGCCATTTTGATCAAGCAAAGCCACCATGAGGTGAACTGGCTCGATATATTGATGATCGCGCCCTAACGCTAGTGATTGAGCATCAGAGATAGCGATTTGAAACTTACTTGTGAATCGATCAAGACGCATATCTACCTTCCTAACCTCAACTAAAGGAAATTCTTTTGACAGTTAGAAAGATGGATACTCAGGAGGGGAATTTCAAGGGAGTGAATGAATAAAGATAGCTTTGCAAAAATAGTAGTATGCATCTTAGCACTTTGGTGCTTATAGCTAGTCTTCGATCCAAATAAAGGTTGCTTGTCGACCAGTCTTACCATCACGGCGATAAGAGTAAAAAGAGGCTTTATCTTGGTAAGTACAAAGTCCAGAATCAAACACTTGTGTCACACCAGCCCGGTTTAGACGTTGCGTTGCCAGCACCGACATGTCAGCAAACCATTTACCGTCGATATCGCGTGGAGCAAATGCTTGATTCGCCTGTGAATCAAAATCAACAAAAGCTTGCAGAACATCTTCACCCACTTCGAAGGCTTGAGGGCCAATGGCGGGGCCAAGCCACGCTATCACTTCACCAGAAAACAACGCTAACGCATTTTCGACAATGCCATTTGCTAAGCCGCGCCAACCTGCGTGAACTGCGGCTACTTGCGTACCTTGTGTATTAGTCAATAATAAAGGTAAACAATCGGCGGTCATCGCTGAACAAACAACATGGCTTGAAGAAGTAAATACACCATCCGCATCAAGCACCTGTGTTGTTGGTTCATTTGCTTGAGCCACAACGGTTGAATGCGTTTGGTTTAACCAGATTGGCGCATTTGGCATGCTTGCCTGTTGCGCCAACCAAGCTCGGTTCTTCTCTACTAAAGACAAATCATCCCCAACGTGAGTACCTAAATTTAGCCCTTGGTAAGGGCCTGTCGAAAATCCGCCTATGCGTGTTGAGGCGAAAGCTTTGACATTTTTAGGCGCTGGCCAATTCGGAATGATCGTCTTCATATTAGAATTCTTCCGGTAAGCCGTGCTCTTCTGTATCTTGACGAAGCGCTTCAGTCATCACCACCATGTCATCAGGCACTGGAGCATGAAACTCAAGAACTTCGCTCGTAATTGGGTGCTCAAAGCGCAGCATTACTGCGTGCAATGCTTGGCGATCGAAACCCCGGATCATTGCCGTTAGCTCTTCAGACGCACCTGTCGGGATGCGAGCACGTCCACCATATGCAATATCACCGAGCAACGGATGCTGAAGGTAAGACATGTGCACACGAATCTGGTGCGTACGACCCGTTTCTAGACGCAAGCGAATACGCGTGTGTTCGCGGAAGCGTTCAGCAACACGGTAGTGCGTTACGGCTGGTTTGCCCATTGGTGCCACCGCCATAAGCGTGCGCTTAGTAGAGTGACGACCAATAGGTTGATCCACTTTACCGCCCGCAGTCATACGACCAATAGCGATCGCTTCGTACTCACGAGTAATATTACGTTTTTGCAGTGCGCGAACCAGACGAGTTTGTGCAGGAACGGTTTTCGCCACCACCATCAAACCCGTGGTGTCTTTATCCAAACGGTGCACGATACCTGCACGAGGTACTTCTGCAATATCAGGGTAATGATGCAACAACGCATTAAGTACAGTGCCATCAGGCGTACCAGCGCCCGGATGAACCACAAAGTCACGAGGTTTGTTGATAACGATAATATCTTCATCTTCATAGACGATATCTAGCGGGATATCTTGCGCTTCCCAGCGTTCTTCATCTTCTAACTCGGCTTGCAATGTAATTTCCTCGCCACCCATTACTTTGGTACGAGGTTTAGTGACAACTTCACCATCAACTTGAACTTTCCCATCAAGCAGCCACTCTTTTAGGCGCGAGCGAGAGAAGTCCGCGAATAATTCGGCGATAGCTTGGTCTAAACGTTGACCTAACTGGCTATCTTTTACGGTATTTGTTAATACAATCTGCTGAGCCATATCGAACTTTTTTAAAAACTGTGAGACTAATGCTCACGACTGTGAAAAAATAGACTATTACGTCATTGTATCTGTTACTGGAAAGAAAGTAACGGCAGCTTAAGAAATATTTAGATTCAAGGAACAGACTCCTGATATGAAACGTCAGACTTTAACAGGCCTTTTAGCGGTATCCCTTCTGTTTGGATGTGCAAGCAAAGAAGAAATCGTTCCTGATGTGCCGCCTTCGGAACTGTATGCAGACGCACAGATTTCTCTTCAAAGTGGTAATTGGCTTTCTGCAATTGAGAAACTGGAAGCATTAGACTCACGTTACCCATTCGGTGCCTACTCAGAACAGGTGCAGCTTGACCTAATCTATGCGTACTACAAAAACGACGACCTTGCTTTGGGCTTGGCAACCATTTCTCGCTTTATGCGTTTAAACCCAACCCATGAAAAGATGGATTGGGTGCTGTACATGCGAGGTCTAAGCCACATGGCGCAAGATCGTAACTTTATGCATGATTTATTCAGCGTAGATCGAAGCGATCGCGATCCTGAACCGGTAAAAAAAGCGTTTGATGACTTCAAAAAACTGCTTCAACGCTACCCGAATAGCCCATATGCAGAAGATTCACAAAAACGTATGGTCGCGCTGAAAAACCGTCTAGCGAACTATGATTTAGCGACTGCTGACTTCTACCTTCGCCGTGAAGCTTGGGTCGCTGCTATTAATCGTAGCCAAGAGCTACAAAAAGCGTATCCAGACACAGAAGCTGCACGTAAGTCACTGACTATCCAGTTAGAGGCCTACAAGCAACTTGGTTTGGAAGACGCCGTAGCAAGAACTGAAAAGCTTATCGAGCTCAACCCTGTGAAGTAATTGAACTTGCTTTAAACTGAACCGCCACCGTTTTTACCGTGGCGGTTTTTTATTACTCTCAATAGTGTATTCAGCCCTTTCTTGATGATCTTCCTAGCTCCACATATGCTTAAAGTTCTCCTCCCCCCTTTATAAAAAGGATGTGAACGTGACGATATCTAAGCTTTGCGCAGTTATGCTGCTCCTATTGTCTGCTTCCGTTTGCGCACTGCAAATCTCGCCGCTCAAACAGCCTCCTTATACCGGAGACCTCGATGTCATCAAGGAGAAGAATGTACTGCGCGTCTTAGTTTCTGCTGATTTAGGCTTTTACTACATTGAGGGCGGCACACCAAAAGGCATAGGCGCAGAATTGCTGGCGCATTTCGAAAAAGACCTTCGTAAACTCAAACCAAAGCTTAACGTACAAATTATTCCTGTTGCCCGCGACCAGCTACTGCCAGCCTTAGAAAACGGTTCAGGTGACTTAGTTGTCGCCAACCTGACTATTACCGACACGCGCAAACAGAAAGTGGAGTTCAGTTCACCCATCCTCACTGGTATTCAAGAGTGGGTAGTGACAAACAAAAGCACACCAACGATGACGAAAATCGAACAATTGAGCGGCAAAGAGATTTGGGTGCGCGCCAGTTCTAGCTACTTTGAAAGCATTCAGACACTAAATAAGAAACTAAACAAAAAAGGCTTACCGCCTGTTATCGTGCACTTTATTGAAGAAACACTTCAAGATTATGAGCTGGTCGGAATGCTCAACAATGGTTACGTCAAAGCCATTGTTCTCGATAGCCATAAAGCCAAGCTTTGGCTGAAAGTGATGGATGATATTCGGGTTCACAAAAAAATCCCTATCCGCAAAAATGGCAAAATTGCTTGGGCAATGCGAGAAAATAGTCCCAAATTAAAAGCCGTCGTGAATAAGTTCATCCAGAAGTCTCGCTCTGGGACACTACTCGGTAACGTTATTTACGGTAAATACATCGATAATACGGGATGGTTGAACAGAGCTCTTAACCCTAAGAAAATTGCTCAACTAGAAAAACTCGCGGCGCTATTTTCACGCTATGGTGAGAAATACGATATCGACTATTTACTGATCGCTGCAATCGCTTACAAGGAATCAGGATTTAATAACGACCTAGTTGGAAGTCGAGGTGCCGTTGGCATAATGCAAGTCCTACCTAGCACCGCTCAAGATCCGAATATCAATATCAAAAATGTTCGACAATTAGAAAACAACATTCATGCTGGAGTGAAATACTTAGCTTTTTTGCGTAAGCAGTACTTCAGTGACCCTGATATTACTGCACAAAATAAACTCTACTTTACATTGGCGGCTTACAATGCGGGCCCCGGCAATGTAGAGCGTATTCGTAAGCGTGCAGCCCAACAAGGTTACGATCCTAATGTTTGGTTTAATAACGTTGAAGTCGTTATGCGGAAAAGTTTAAGCTCAACGGTTGGGTACGTCACAAGCATTAATCGCTACTACATAATATACAAACAACTAGAAAGCTTGGACCAAGTCAAAAGTCTAGAAAGGGTTTCACTAGCCCCAAAAGACCCCATTTTCATGATACCGCTACGAAAAGTCAGCCAAATGCCAGGCAGTAAAAAGCCGCTTGTACAGTAAGCGGCTTTTTAAATGGATTCATTGGAGAGACTCAGTGATCGTCATCACACCTTACGTGTAGTTAAATTTTAACCACCTCAAATATTAGGCCGTAAAACTTCCCTAAAAACGAGGCCGTTTTCAGCTGAGTACTCTATCCAATCTACGGATTTACTAACCGATAACAAGCAATTTCATGATAAATCTCAGAAGTTCTTGAGTGAGATCACATTCATTTTTCATCATAAAAAACCCGAGCAAAATAATGATCTGAATCACATTTTTTTATGCTTAAAGCGGTAATCTGAACTCAACCCATGAGGGATGCAACAGAGGAAAAACACTTATGACAATGAATATCACTGGC
>NZ_JAWOTP010000042.1:0-6632 GCF_033338935.1 Vibrio sp. Vb0598
GCTGGACTAAACAAAGGCCCCCTTTTAGGGGGCTCACACAAAGCCACCTTCTTTAGAAGGTGGTAATTTACTTGTAAAACATGCCTACTCAACCTACGCCCTAGAAAAGAAACACTCTAGAGGAGGTAGACATGATAGTAGATTAAGTGTTGTATAGAAAAACGGGGCACCATTGGTGCCCCGTTTTGACATGACTGAAGTGCGATATTACTTCTTGCGGCAGTATTCTGCGATCACGTACATCGACTGACCACCATTTGCCTTACCCGAAACTAGCTTTGGATCATCGCCAAGGCTAATACCACGAATCACTGTACCTTGTTTGATTACTTGGTTAGTGCCTTTTACTGGTAGGTCTTTAATTACTGTTACATCGTCACCTTTCTTAAGTTCAGTGCCGTTACAGTCAACCGTTTTATCGTCAGCAGACATCCCTTTCATTGCCCAGTTCATTTGCTCTTCTTCCATGTACATCATGTCAAGAGCATCTTGAGCCCAGCTTTCTGTGTTTAGGCGAGTGAGTTGGCGCCATGCAGTCACTTGTACAGCAGGAACCTGGCTCCACATGCTTTCGTTTAGACAACGCCAGTGGTTAATGTCTTTTGGCTCATCGATCTCACCCAGACACTTATCACAAACCATGATGGCAGTATCAACCGTCACATTACCGTGAGGTGGGACAGCGTATGCAGTTAGTTGAGATTCAGAAGAACACAGTTCACATTTTGACTCGCAGCGCGCAAGCAGAGTAGCTTCAATAGACATAAGGACTCACCTTAGTAATGTTATTTTGTGGCGGTATTATCCACTTTATCCTGAGAAATAAAAGGGTGTTAGCGAATTAAAGACTAGATTTTACAATACTCCAACCTGATTAAGGTGAAGATGTAAAATATTCGCTAAATAAATAATACGGAAGTATAAAAGACACTATTAATTGTTTTGGCTTATGAATTAGTTGTGTCAATCTCTACAACGATTACAAGCCTAAAAGAGGTAAATGTAGAGAGAGGGTGGCTAGAACATAGCCCTCTAATTTACAGAGGGCCTGTCGTTAACGTTCGACAATCTGGACAATTTGCTCTTTTGAAATACTCATTTCTTTACCATCCATGTCTTCATACTCGTACATACCCGTTTCCTCGTTCAGGTCTGGTTTACCGTAAGAGGTAATAATTTTCCCTTCATTTGTCGACATCAGATATTGGCTACTTCCGCATGCAGCAAGAAGTAATACAGTGGCAATAACAGTCAATACGCGCATAGAGTTTTCCTTTTAAACAAGTGAGTTAGGCAAAGACATCGTTTTAACTATAGCAGAGGAAATATGAGTGGGTTTGAATACAATTGAAATGAAAAAGCCCAGTAGAAACTGGGCTTTGGTAGGAAGGGCGTTACGATTACTTCAAAACAGAAGTGTTAGTGACACCTGTTAGTGTTTCATCCATCAAGAAGTCAGTGTTTTCCATCTGCATCTCTACATGATGATCAATATCAGACAGAGTGCCATTTGGCGAAGCAAAAGTACTGTGCGATGCAGTAGCATTAAACTGTACAAAGCTCGCAGTTGCATTCACAGTAGTGTCCGTACTGTTCACAGTCTTCAACCCTAGCTTATTAGCGAGCGGTTCAGTACCCGCGAATGGTGCATTTGGAACGCTGTTTGGTACTGTGCTATCGCCATCCACTTCTGTCATAAAGAATGGTGTCGTTAGCGAACCAGATGCCACTAAATCTGAAGCGTTTGTGAACGGATCGACAGTGTCTAGTGTAGTCTGTGCTGCATAGATAAATTGTGAAAAACCTGCTTCTAGCGCTGCTACTTGAGCTTCCGTTGCCGCAGCCTCAAATGCTTCGTAACATGTTTTATCTTCTAGATCCGCACATGATGCATCAGCGTAACTCGCATAGTCTTTAGATGCTGCATAAGCGAGGTTATGTTTGATCTGAGGGCCGTAATTGTCTGAACCCAGTAACAAATTACCAATTTGTCCACCAGAGTTCTGTACTGATGCAGAACTAAAGGTGTACAGTGCATCCGCAGTAGGGCTGCCCAATGTATTGTTTGCTGCTGCGACGGCAGATGTAGCGACAATACCGCCAAGTGAATGACCTAGCATTTTGACTTTTGAACCCGTCATTGGGTTGAAGCCTTGCAGAGGACCTCCAGCTAAAAGACCGCCTTGAGCAGATACTACCAAGCTAGCGCGCAAACCTAACACATCCAGAACACTTTGACGTAGGTTGTCACGCGCAACGGCTAAGTTGGAAAGATTTAGATAAGCCAGTACATTCGCATTTGCGGAACGTTGTTCATCTAAGCTGCGCGTACCATGAATAGGTAAGTCAATAGCGATAACTGCCACACCAGCTTTTACCATATTGAACGCGAACGCGTACGCATTCTCTTTTGCTGAGGTGATGCCGTGTTGATAAATCACAACGTCTGTCGCGACGCCAGATTTAGGTGTGAAGACCAGTACTTCGATATCTTCGACCGATTTCACTAAGGGAACAGGCGAGTAGCGAGTAATAATACGCTCACTATCAAGCTGGGTACCATCGGTAAGAGTAAGCTTAGCTCCAACAAGTTTTAGCTGCTCTGTAGGATCTGTAGCAAGCTTTGTCACATCAACAGGATCATTTGCAAAAACGCCTGTTGATAGCTGCTGAACCATGTTTGCTTGCTCGTTCGGATCCGCTAATGCTGCGCTTAGCTTCGCTAGGCTTGGCATCGCAGATACCATTGGTTGCATGTTCCAGCTTGCGCCTTTTTCCAGGTAATGAGGCAGTCTTACCACACCTTGTGTCACGCTCACATCGGCACCTGATTGCATGTAAAGGCCTTTAATTGCCGTTTTAGCTGCGTCTAGATCGCTAATGTATTTACTAAAGTCATCGTCAGAGTCTAGCGCAGTGCTAAAGTCTTGGGTTTCACCGAGCGTTATTGTGTAGGCCGTTGATAAGTCAACTGAACCTTCGTTTGAGTCATTTTTGTAAACGGTATTTAGTGTGTTTGCGCCGGTAGAAAAACCAGTAGCGGTTACTCCTTTGACTGCCGCTAACGTATCACCTACAGACTGGGTACTGAACCATGAGGAGTAAACGATGTCGTTAGGGTCAACTTGAGCTAAACCAAAAATGCCTTCAACCGCTTGTGTCACCGCTTGAACAGAAGCAAGAGCACCAGTTTCATAAACGATTTCTTTCGATTTACCTGTCGCGTAACTGGCTGATGTACCGATTGGCTCACCATTCACGTCAGTAACATCTTGTGTAACCGCAAAAATGTACTCGCTTGACTCATCAAGTGAAGCCAAGAACTGGATGTATAGAGAGTTACCTTTTGCTTGAACTACGTAGTCTTGGTTCTGAACGAGTACCTCTTCGATTGGGTTAGATTTACCGTCCCACTCGGTTAAGCGTTGGTTAATCTTGATGACTTTAACACCAGACGGCAACATGCCCGTTGCAAAACCGTCGCCGTTGAAGTTAAGAACGATTGGCATAGACGTTGACCATCCATCCATCGTATTCATCGAGGCTCTAGGGTTGGTTAAAGCATCATCGCCATCAGTTGGCAGACCAAGCGTACCATCGCTTGTGTCCATTAATAAGTAAGATGGTGCCGGTACATCTGCGTTCGCTCCTTGAAGCGTAAAACTGATGGATGTTTCGCGATCAAGCAATGCTTGCACTTCATCTTCAAATTGAACTTTGTCGGAAGTACCAGAGCTGGAAGTATCATCACCACAACCAGCAAGAAGGATTGCAGAACAAAGCATTGATAATTTAAACGTGTGTTTCATTGGTTTACTCCGTAATCCCATTATTTGAAGGTGTAGTTCATCTGTACCGCGCTGATGTAAGCAGTACCTTCTGAGTCAAACTTAATCTCTTCACCCAGAGCATTTGTCTCAGTGAAAGAGCCTGATTTACTCTTAACAAGTGCAAAGCCTGCATCGAAAGTTAAATTCTCATTCATTGCGTAAGTTAGGCCCGCGCTGTACCAAAAACGGTCACTGTCAGGGATACTCAATGTCGCTTCACCTGCTTGTTCGTCGTACGCAAAACCTGCACGGAATGTCCAATCCGCATTGAGGGTGTAAGTTGCACCAATAGAATAACGGTTGTTGTCTTCGTATTTCTCTGGTTTGTAGAAACATTGACCAGCAGTTCCATCATTACATTGAGGACTCGTCGCTTTCAGTTCTTTAAATGTGCTCCAATCGGTCTGTTGCCAGCCGTAATGTACTGCCCATTGTTCATTCAGTTGATGGAAAGCCGATAATTCGATAATTGAAGGGAGAGAGATTTTTAAACGGCCATCCACTTTTGGTGATGGAGCTCGGCCTGAGTCGTAACTACTAAACTCACCGTCGTCAAAATCTAGATCAACTTTAGAACGGTAACCAAAGCCAAAACGGTTGTTTTCATTTAGCTCGTACAAAGCGCCAATATTCCAACCCCAAGCAAAAGTTTCGCCTTCCATGCCGACAAGGTTATCGGACTTATTACCACCTAAAATACGGGCGAGTGCGCCTTTGTGGCGAGTCAGCTCTGCTTCAGCGTAAACTAGGTTGATACCACCACCGACACTGAAAGACTCGTTGATACGGTAAGCGACATTAGGGTTGATGTTTACTGAAAGTAGGGAAGTGTCACCCGCCATATCACCTGCGGAAATATCATTTGGATAGTCAGTGGCAACACCGTATGTTGTGAACATACCGATACCCCAAGCCCAGTTATCATTGATAGGGCTGATGTAATAACCTGCTGGCACGATCTGTAAAGGGGCGACATCTTTCGCGTGTTCATTGTTTACAGTGTCGTACACATCGACTTCAGGGTCGATGATAGATAACGCGCCCGAAAATTGAGCTTCTTTGAAAAGTGTCATTGCTGCAGGGTTACGGGCAAGGACGCTGGCATTATCTGCGACAGCCCCTTCACCTGAAAATGCTCGACCAAGACCAGATGCCGAATGTTCAGCTACCTGGAAGCCCGCTGAGTGGGCATTACACGCAAACAATATTGAAATTGTAAGCAGAGAGCAGTGCTTCTTGTTCATCCTTGACCCTCCTAGGGTGTCATAATGCTGGACCGAAGTCCTTGTAATTGTTGTGTGGTACTTACACCAATTGTTAATACGCGAAATACAACGGTGATGTAAATGTAATGTTAATTGTATGTTTAATAACTTGTCAAAGTTTGAGCGTATTTTGCGTTTTAAATATGATGCATAGGTCAAACGATGGCTTGTAAGGGCATGTATTATCGTTATATTTTTGAAGAGAATGGTACGACCAGAATTGTTTTGCGAGCTTTATAGTTAAATAACGATCAAATCAAGAGATAGCTCGCTTTGCTGTTTCTTCACTTCACAGGCATAATTCGCGCTCGCTATGTAGTTATTCAATAGACGCAATAGGAACCGCATTGGAATTACTGAATATTGAATTTTTAGGTCGTTCGCTAAGGCTCGAAGGATCGATGGCTGGGTGGCAGCAGTTATATTGGGATAATACGTTGGTGTCTCAAATCGATGCCAGTGACAATACCGCAGAGACTTGTCTACACCAGTTTAAGCTCTCTGCGGGTGAGGAAATCCTGAACTGTCATTTAGAGTGTTCTTTAACATGGCAACCGTTTGAATTGAGTTACAAGGTCACAATTAACGGTGAGCTCGTCAACGAAGGTTGTCGAAATGAAAAAGACATCGAGTGCCAAGTGCCAGAAGTTACGCCACCATCCGAAAAGCGTTTAAGTGTAATAGGCCTCGTATCTCTTGGGATGAAAGCACTTAAAAGTGCGAAAGTTATTAAAGTGGCGTTAGCGTCTGCAAGTCTCGCTGCATATTCTTGGCTATTTTCCATCGAGTTCGCGCTAGCGTTGATCGCTTGTTTGGTTTTTCATGAATATGGTCACATTAGAGCGATGAAGTATTTTGGAATGAAGACCAAAGGGATCTATTTGATTCCATTCCTAGGTGGTTTGGCGCTAAGTGACGAAAAGATAAACACGCGCTGGCAGGATGTGGTTATCTCAATCATGGGACCATTTTTCGGTTTAGTACTTAGTATTGTTTTTACTTTGCTTTATTGGATGACTGGTGAGGTGATCTTCGCTGGGCTTGCTGTGTTTAACGCCTTGCTAAACCTATTTAATCTGCTGCCTATTTTACCATTAGATGGTGGCCATGTGCTCAAAAGTATTACCTTCTCAATGAATACTTGGGTCGGGTTAGCTGGCAGTATTGCGACCGCTTTATTAGGCATTTTTATCAGTTACTATTTCGGTCTGACGTTGCTAGGGTTTTTATTGTTAATGGGAATGTTGGAAGTGGTGATGGAATGGAGAGCTCGACATCAAAGCCATTTATTGCCATTAACCCGTTATGGGCAACTATTTTCACTTGCTTGGTACTTGGTCTCTGTCGGAGGTTTTGTTTCTATCATCTGGTATTTTGCCACTCTCGGAGATAGGTTGTTAAGTTTGCCGCTACAGATATTGGGCACTTGATTAGAATCATTAAAAAGCTCCCTAGGGAGCTTTTTTATTTTCAGCCCTAAACCACCTACTTCAGTAGGTGGTTATCATCCGTTTCGGCTTTGCCTGTAAAACTACTC
>NZ_JAWOTP010000043.1:0-6392 GCF_033338935.1 Vibrio sp. Vb0598
TTAGAATACCGGCCTGTCACGCCGGGGGTCGCGGGTTCGAGTCCCGTCCACTCCGCCACTTATATTAAGCCTCAGTCGAAAGACTGAGGCTTTTTTCGTTTCTACTGCGGCGTTTCCCTGAAGTGTGTTTACACCTAATTAGACTACTCCCCATAATCCCTACTAAGTGAACTTTGCGTGATTACACACTAGGCTTTAATTAATATAGGCCGTTGATGCTGTGGAAAGACAATATGACCTACAAACAAACCTAAGTAATCTATGGTATTCAAAGGCGTTCAACGGCTTGAATCTTGATGAGAAAGAAAAAACGAACTGTGCGCATAATCCAGAAAAGCGTCATATATACCCCCAATCTCTCCTGGCTCAAAAATCAAACGACTTGAAAAGAATTGGAAGGTGAAAGATTGAAGGAGCTCTTCATTAGCGAGGTGATGATTTTCGACGCTGAACATTTGATGAGTCTCAGAAAAAATATATCGCCAAGGGGTAAGAAGCGCCAAAACAGAGAGGGGTAGCTTAGCTCGAGGCTGTAAGCTATGCGGAATACTCACAAACGTCAAAGCTCAAACCCATTAAGAGAGTCGCTCTAGATCTAAGTGGTTATGTGCTCACTAGCGGTACTAGAAAATAGTTAAGTATTCCAAATGGATTATATGAAAAAGCCAACTGCTAAAGCGGTTGGCTTAGTATAAAAATCTCGACGTACTTTAGAGCGAGAAATGATGTCTAAAGAATACGCTTTAAAACACCATCTGCCTTTAGGCGGGTAATTTTTCTGACCAGTCGCTGTACCCCTATAGGATAGTCTTCTACTTTCTCTAATTGCTTATAAGTACAGATAAGGTGAGTATGCTCAAGAATACGCGAAACTTCGTCTTCAAACTTCTCAGTGAGCTTCGCATAATTGTCTTGTATGAGTAGCCCATTTTCTAGGTCGAGTGACCAAGCACGTGGATTTAGGTTATTCCCAGTAAGTAGCATATAGCGTTTATCAACCCAAATACCCTTAAGGTGGAAGCTGTTATTGTCATGCTTCCATAGGTTAATTGACAATTTACGTGCGGCGATATTCGCTTCATTGGTTTTCGCAAAGCGACGTAAATTCACTTCGTAAAGATATGGAAGTCCGCCAATGGTTTTAAAGTCTTCCTCAGGTGCAATGTAAAAGTCGTTGGCGGTTTTATCACCCACAACAATAGTTACTTTCACACCACGCTTCATGGCTCGTTTCACTTCACGATGAAGTGCTTTAGGGAAGTTAAAGTAAGGCGTACAAATGAAAATTTCGTCTTGGGCTGCTGCCAATAACTTTACAATCTGTTGATTGAGTAGATTACGGCGTTTGCCTAGCCCAACTAACGGAGTGACTTTTACGCTTTCTTCTGTTGCAGCTTGGTCTTCAAACTTATAGTTGGCTTGAGCAAGAGAAGCCCTCAGTTGGCGAATCGCCGACTTTATTTCTTTGGTTTCTGGCTTATCTTTTCCTGCAAGATCATTAACGGCAGGGTGAGCAATCATTTCTTCCTGAATGAATTGCACCATTGAATTCGCTAAAGATTCATGTCGAATCACATGGTAACGATCAAATCGATAACGTTCATGATAATGGAGATAAACGTTATTTAAGCTCGCCCCACTGTAGATAACAGTATCATCGACAATGAAGCCTTTTAAATGCAGTACCCCAAAAACTTCTCTGCCACGCACTGGTATGCCATAGACAGGGATTGGGTGTTGGTACTTACTGGCATATGCTTTGTAAAGCGCTGAATTACCCTCAGATGTCTCCGCACCAATCAGGCCACGCTGCGCTCGATGCCAGTCGACACAGATATTGATGTCCAACCCAGGATTGCGCTGTTTCGCTTCATAAAGCGCAGTGAGAATTTCACGTCCAGCTTCATCATCTTCCAGATATAGAGCGACTAGGTAAATTCGCGACGTTGCTTTGCTGATAGCATCTAAAAGACGGGTTCTGAATGATTCTGCTGAATACAGAACATCAAAGTCTTCCGGATTGACAGCGAGACTTGGCAACTGTTCGAATGGATTCCTACTTACTATCATATCGGTATGAGTACCTTAGTTTAGTGCAATATTGCGAACCTGCCATTTTATCAAAGATATGATTTACCTGGCTACAAAAGCACGCGTTTTGATGTCGTTGAAGAGATGAATTGCATTGGAATGAGATCTTTACCGCTATCTACATAACGTTGAAATGCCATTTTTAGCGGGTGTGGTAGCTCAGAGCAATCAATTGTTGTGAATCCATGCTTGGAATAATAGGATTCGAGATGTGTAAACGCGAAGCAATAATCGCCATCAGTGAAAACATTGTTTTTACAATGAGTTAGTAGTTTTTTTCCAATTCCTGTTCCCCTAACTTTCGGAATGACCAACATTCCTGTCAACAGACGAACTTTATCTACACTTTTTAAACGTAGTAACGCAATGATTTCACCCTTATGGCTTGCTGTAATGATCAATTCATCCTTTTTGGCTCGACCCGCAGGGTAATACGCTTTGTATAGTTTCTTAATGAGGGGGAGCTTGATGGGATTTAACACTTCTATGATTAATGAGTCTGGTATTGTCACTGCGGTTAAAAGATAACTAATGTAGAATGTCGACAGTTTAAGAGAATCTTATCTGGTGTTGCAAACCTACTATGCAAATTAAAACAAATGCGAGCCTAAAGGCTTACCATACTTTTGGAATTGAACAATCGTGTTCCTATTTAGCTATCGTTGAGTCGCTTGAAGATGTTATTGAGCTATTTCAAAACCCAAGATTCACCCATTTACCGAAACTTTTTTTAGGTAAAGGAAGTAATGTTCTTTTTACAGAACATTTTGAGGGATTAGTGATTGTTAATCGAATCATGGGTAAAGAAGTCACGGAAACGGATGAGCACTACCTATTACATATTGCCGGTGGTGAAGATTGGCCTGAATTGGTTTCCTGGTGTGTGAATCAGGGGATCGGTGGGATCGAGAACTTAGCTTTGATTCCAGGTTGTGCTGGCTCGGCTCCTATTCAGAACATTGGTGCGTATGGCCTAGAGCTAAAAGACATCTGTGATTATGTAGATGTTCTTGACCTAACTACGTTTGAAAACAAAAGAATGCACGCCCAAGACTGTGAGTTTGCCTATAGGGATTCCATATTTAAACATGCGTTGCACGGAAAGTGCTTTATCACCGCATTAGGGCTTAAGTTGGCGAAGCAATGGCAGCCGATTAACCAGTACGGCCCTTTACAAAGTATCCCAGAAGAACAACTCAGCCCTGCTTCTATCTTCGAACGAGTATGCCAAGTGCGAAAGGCAAAACTGCCAGATCCAACCAAGATAGGTAACGCAGGTAGTTTCTTTAAAAACCCAGTGATCACACAAGATCACTATGATCGACTCACAAAAAAATACCCTAACGTAGTGGCCTACCCAGCTTCAGGAGGAATGAAAATTGCTGCTGGTTGGCTTATTGATCAGTGTGGATTAAAAGGGAAGTCTGTACACGGTGCGCAGGTCAACCCTATGCAAGCTTTGGTTTTGACCAACATAGATAATTGTAGTGCTGATGACATTGTCGCGCTTGCTTCTTTAGTGAAGCATACAGTATGGGACAAATACCAAATCATACTTGAGCATGAAGTACGCTTTCTCAATCGTACCGGGGAGACCAATTTGGCTCAGATCGAGGCATCTAGATGAGAAAAGATCACTCTACGAAACTTCATATTCTAAAGTTATTAAGTGATGGAGAGTTTCATTCAGGAGAAGCGTTGGGCGACGATCTTAATGTTTCTAGAGCGGCAATCGCTAAGCACATTAAAGGTCTTAGTGAATGGGGTATTGATATTTATCGAGTGCAAGGGCGCGGTTACCAATTAGCCTCACCATTGCAGTTGTTAGACGAGACTCTCCTTACCACTAGCTCGGAGCCACTTGTTGAACTCGTCCCTGTGATTGACTCAACGAATCAATATTTGCTCGACAGAGTCGCGGATTCGGAAAAGGGCCGTGTTTGTATTGCTGAATATCAAGCTCAAGGTCGTGGTCGCCGCGGTAGACAATGGGTCTCACCGTTTGGCTCTAACTTATATCTCTCTATGTATTGGCGACTGGATGCGGGAATGGCTGCGGCAATGGGCTTGAGCTTGGTGATTGGGATTGCCGCAGTGGAAGCTCTGGAAGAAGTAGGCATGCAAGGTGTTAAACTCAAGTGGCCGAATGACTTGTATTATCAAGATAAAAAACTGGCCGGAATCTTGGTTGAAATGTCGGGTCAGGCCGGTGGGGCTGCTCATCTAGTGATTGGGATGGGCCTGAATATTGGAATGCCTGACGACCAGCCTGAGATTGACCAGCCATGGACCACGTTGAACCAAGTAAATCAGAGTCTCAAGAACGATAGAAATGTTCTAGCAATGACTCTTATCAAGCATTGGAATTCTGCACTTGTCGAATATGAAATGAAAGGGCTTACTGGCTTTATCGAACGTTGGAATCGGTTAGACAATTTCCTTAATCGTCAGGTCAAACTGCTTATTGGGCCTAGAGAGGTACATGGCGTCGTTCGAGGCATCGATCATCAAGGTGGAATATTAATCGAAACCTCCCAAGGATTAGAGACTTATATTGGTGGTGAAATCTCGTTGCGTAAAAGTGACTAAGCTTCGATTACTTTCGCAACGAGACTTTATCAACCAAGTGGTTAACGCCTTTGTGTAGAATCAAGTGGGCTCTCTCACGAGTTGGAAGAATATTCAATTCTAAATTGAGCCCATTAATATCATGCCAAATTTGCTTTGCTTTTTTCTTTGCGTCATCGACAGAGAGTTGTGTGTAGTGGCTAAAATAAGAGCCTGGTTTCGTAAAGGCCCCTTGGCGAAACTTTAAAAAGCGTTCTACGTACCAATGTTCAATGGTCTCTGTTTCTGCGTCGACATAAATTGAAAAATCTAAAAAGTCAGATACGAAGACACGATGCGGGTCATGTGGATAGTCCATTCCACTTTGCAGAACGTTTAAACCTTCAATAATAAGAACATCCGGTCTATCCACTTTTCTTAGTTCATCAGTAATGTCATACGTGATGTGAGAGTAGATGGGTACTTCAAGATCGGGCTTTCCTGCCTTTACGTCAGACATGAACTCGACTAAGCGCTTGATATCATAGGATTCTGGGAAGCCTTTACGATGCATGATACCGCGTTCTTCTAGTACTTTTTTCGGATATAGGAAGCCATCTGTTGTAACCAAGGACACTTTGGGATGATTCTCCCAACGAGAAAGCAATGCCGTTAGAATACGAGCAGTCGTACTTTTGCCTACAGCAACACTGCCAGCGATACCAATTACGAAAGGGGGAGCATGTTCCTCTGTATTTAAGAATTGTTGTAATACGGAATTGCGGCTTTGACGAGCCTGGACATACAGATTTAAAAGACGAGACAAAGGAAGGTAGATCTCTACCGCTTCCTCCATGGTTAGGTTTTCATTAATGCCCTGAAGCGCAGTCAAGTCGTCTTCAGAAAGTGTCATCGGTACAGAGTTTCTTAACTCGGCCCAATTTGCACGGTCAAATGACAAAAATGGACTCATGGGTCTCTTTTATCCTTGGTTTAATAGAAGCAAGAACATACATCAAGCGAACTTCAAAGCAAACGACAAAGGTCGAAGTTTGCTTTAAAAAAGCTAAGTTTGTACGAATTTGCAGCAAACGAATCTAAAAAATCGAAATTTATGATTTTTTTTCAAATTACTATTGCAACCTAGAAAATCATTCAATAGAATGCGCACCACTTATGCCGACTTAGCTCAGTAGGTAGAGCAACTGACTTGTAATCAGTAGGTCACCAGTTCGATTCCGGTAGTCGGCACCATTCTTTCCTTTAGTAGTCTGAATGGCTTGAAAATTTGGAGGGGTTCCCGAGTGGCCAAAGGGAGCAGACTGTAAATCTGCCGGCACTGCCTTCGATGGTTCGAATCCGTCCCCCTCCACCATATTCTTTAGGAAATAGCTCTCAGAGTTACGTGTTGCGGGCATCGTATAATGGCTATTACCTCAGCCTTCCAAGCTGATGATGCGGGTTCGATTCCCGCTGCCCGCTCCACTCTAATTTGAGTGCTGATATAGCTCAGGTGGTAGAGCGCATCCTTGGTAAGGATGAGGTCGGCAGTTCGAGTCTGCCTATCAGCACCAGCTCTCAAGTTTATTTCCTTTTGATATTAGATTTACCAATTATCTTTTTTTGGTTGCGTGGTCAATTTGGGCCACCTAAATCCGTACCTAGAGGGACCACTCATGTCTAAAGAAAAATTTGAACGTACGAAACCGCACGTTAACGTTGGTACTATCGGCCACGTTGACCACGGTAAAACA
>NZ_JAWOTP010000044.1:0-5840 GCF_033338935.1 Vibrio sp. Vb0598
CCAAACAAACAGCTGCCACATTTTGAGCTTAGAAACATGATTTTGACTGCTAGCTTTTTCTGGCGACTAACGCCCTGTTAAGGGGTGAGCAACGCAATACCGATTTTGCTGCATACCACCTTAAACACTAAAGCCAACGCATAGTAAAAATGCCACGTGTTGCGAATCACTCTTAAACAGATTGTTAGTTGCCAAACCTGAAGATTACTTAGTTGTTGAGGGGAAAGAAATTACCACAAAAAACAATATGCACACTGTTGAATTCACAATAATTATCCCCATTATAAAACCGTGTATTTAACATGATGAAATATTTGGAGGATTTGTGTCAAATTACCACTTTCTATTAACGTACTCAGTCAAAGCTCAGTATCCGAGCTTAGAAGATGATGTCAAAAAAGCCAATAAAGTCAGAGATAAAATCGCAGACATTTCACAATGGGACAAACTTGAAAATGTTGAAACCACTTTCAAGGGAAGTATTTATCTATACGACTTTGATTCTATTCAAACCAAGAAGAATGATGCAGTAAAAGAAATCAAAAATAATTTCCTACCTATCCTTAAAGAATGCCAGTCTGGAAGACTAGATGTCAGAATAGATTGTGCAATGCTTGTCGATGGCTTAGGCGAGTGCCTAATGTTTGAAGTAATCAATGACGAAAATTGATTCTTCGCAACCATACCTAAAGACGGCTTAGAATGATTTCTTAGCCGCTCTTTTACCTTAAGATACTCTATTTTGCTGCGTCTTCTTCGATGACAACTAACGCCGCATTAAGGTGTGAGCAACGCTACCACCAAGCCTAAACCATGGCGCCCTAAACACAAAACCCAACGATGACACCAAAAATGTCAAGCGTTGGGAATCACTCTTAAATGCTTTGTTATATTAATTTATATTCTCGAAGTACTTTTTTAGAGCTAAGGCTCGGTCTTTTGTAATTTCAGTTATATCTGAAAGGGCGGTTAATCCCCACATGCTCCCTCGCTTGGAACCATAAATTGATTTGATATTAGCAACTTCAAGGTCACGATATTTAATCCATGAACGTTGAGATTCTCGCAAACTGGACTTTTGATTACTATCCAAAACGTTCATCAACGTTTTGTAGTAATAGTTCAATTCTGCATCCCATTGTTCATGAGCTTTGCTACCGCAATTTCCTATACCGGCGGTGCTTGAGTTGTCGGATATACATGCTTCTAGCTCAACATCAATAGGGTGTTCAATTTGAGCAAATGAGCTAAAAGATGTCAGTAATAATAAAGGCAAGAATACTTGTTTCATACAATCTCCATATGTAATGACAATAGCAACGTTACACATATGATGGAGCACGGACAACAATTAGGCTCAATAATACGATCAATACCTAGTTGATATTTTGTGACTTGGCGAATTAATATAACGCCGCATTAAGGGGTGAACAACGCCACCACCTAACCTAAACCATTGTGCTGTAAACACTAAAGCCAATTCAAACCAAAACTGCCAAGCGTTGTGAATCCCTCTTGAATGCTTTGTTAGTTGCCAAACCTAAAGCTTTGATTTGAAGTTTATTACCGCTTTGCCAACACTGTTTTTACGTGCTTTGAAAAACTTAAATCAGGCGCAGTTTCAAAGCGTTTGTCACTGAAACCACTTGGAATAAGCAGCGCCGTAGAAAACGAACTGACAACACCAAAAAGCTCATTCGAGAATGACAATAATACAAAGCTGAGTTTCAACAAGTAAATCGGTTTCTGAAACAGAAAATCCAACCACAAAAGAAACCTGAGAACGATTTTCACAAACCCGAACGATTCAAAATTGAAGTACGAAACGCCACCAAAAACACACTGATTTTAACTCTAAACATTCTGCTTTAGCTGCGTTTTCCTCGTTGGCAACTAACGCTCTGCTAAGGGGTGAGCAACGCAATACCTAAGCCGCCGCAAACCACCTTAATCACTAAATTCAACGCACAGTAAAAATGCCACGCGTTGCGAATCCCTCTTGAGCAGTTTGTTAGCTGTGTTTTACAACACGAGCTTTGCTCCCAACATACCAAGAGCTGCGATAGCTACCATCGTAAACCAAAGGTAAATCATAAAAGATAGGTATAACGAAAATAAACCTCTCACAGCTTTATCTAAGTTTGCACCTTCATCGTGCTGTAAGAAGTACGCTAGTTCTGCTGTAGGTATTGATCCAGCAAAGCTCTTAAATTTGAACTTTACCATCATCAAGCCCATTGAGACTGGAAGACTAGATACTAATAAAATGATTCCCACCGAAGTCCAGACATTCTCAGGGGAGTCATTACCTAAAACTACTGCTGCCCCGATCAACACTAAAAGCATTCCCAGAAAGCCCTTAAAAGATGACAACAATGAGTCTCTTGTTTTTATATACAGCCAGAATAGCGGCTTATCGAATTTTCTCATTTTTTCCTCAAACAGCTAACGCCTTGTTAAGGGGTGAGCAACGCAATACCGATGCCGCCGCATACCGCCTTAAACACTAAACCCAACGCATAGTAAAAATGCCACGCGTTGCGAATCCCTCTTGAACAATTTGTTAGGCGAATTTTCAAAGGCTTATGCGCATATCTGCACAATTGAAAAGACCGTCACCTAAAGTTGGAAAACGCGCATAGTTTTTTAGCGTTCCATGATTTGAAAAACCTGACTTTTCTAAAACCCTTACACTTGCTATGTGCCCAACAAATGGATTTGTTCTTACTTCCTTGATACCCAAGCTGTTTAAATATTCCAAGCCAGTACGACACAATTGCGTCGCAATTCCACGATTACTAAATTTGTCTGATATACCAAAATGGATCTCAGCATGCTGTTCATTGAACACAAACACAACCACCCCAAACACAAAGTCATTTTGGCTTTCTGCGACACCATAAACTAGCACTTTGGGACGGCTTTCCAAATAGGATTTTCTCCATTGCTGAATTTTTGAGAGCGTAGTTCCCACCGTATCATGAGGCAATGTCGAAATGTACTTTGCAGAAGAAATTGAGCCAGAGTACAAACTAAACAATGAGTCTGCATCAGTTTCTCGAAGCTCCCTAATTCTAAAAACGTCATTCTCGTAGTTCATTATGCCTCCATTCGCCTAACGCCTTGCTAAGGTGTGAGTAACGCAATACAAAAGCTACCGCACAGCGCCTTAATCACATAAGCCACCGCAAAGTAAAAATGCCACGCGTTACGAATCACTCTTAAGCAATTTGTTAGTACATGCGCTACTTCTATTTATGCGCTCCAAGATATTGAAAAGTGACATGATATGAAAGGCTTTGAACACTGAAGTGAGACGGGCAGCTACAAAACTTTACCCCGATTGAAAGACGAAAGTTGGCTAGAAGAAAAACGCACTGAACTGCCCTACTTTCACTTGCTTCAAATTAGAAAAGGATTCTTTCCTCGTACTTCAACAGCCACAACAAAAGTAACCAAGGTTCTCTCAAAAGCCACCACGAAAATGAAGAAGCGCCAAAGAAATTGGCTAAGAGTTAGAAGCCGTAAACGGTGAAATCAAAGCGAACACTCCGTATATAGTGCCACCGGAAAGAACGTGAAAGGCACCAACTGAAAGGTGTAAAAACGAGCGCCAAAACAGATAAACACCAAAACTTATGACCTTTGATGTCAAACCCGTACTAACGCCCTGTTAAGGTGTGAGCAACGCAATACCGATGCCGCCGCATACCACCTTAAACACCAAACCCTACGCACAGTGAAAATGCCACGCGTTGCGAATCACTCTTAAACAGTTTGTTATTGCTATTTTTCTTTCGGGTAAGCAATTAGACCGATAATGTAGGCTACTCCAGTAATAAAAAGCATCGACCAATCTTGCATAAAAATAGCTAACGATAGGTTTAAAGAACCAAAGTTAAAGAGAACTCCTGCAAAATCATTTAATGCTATATCCATAAATAATGTACCCTTCTCTTTATCTTCTTTGCTTCGACTTTTGTGTGAAGCAAATGCATAGATTGAAAATAGGAACAAGCCGGACAAAACCTGATATGTTAAAATCCGATAGTCGGCTAACTGTATAAGTTCCTTACTAGGAACAACCTCATTTAGCTTTAAATCGTTGTCGTATATATATATGCCTACAAATATTAGTATGAATATCAGCCAAAACATTATGTTAGATGCCAACTTTAAAAATGCTAATTTCACTTTTACCTCGATTATTTAAATAGCTATAACGCCTTGCTAAGGTGTGAGTAACGCAATACAAAAGCTACCGCACAGCGCCTTAATCACCATAAGCCACCGCAAAGTAAAAATGCCACGCGTTACGAATCACTCTTAAGCAATTTGTTAGTACATGCGCCACTTCTATTCATGCGCTCCAAGATATTGAAAAATCGCATAATATGAAAGGCTTTGAACACTGAAGTGAGACGGGCAGCTACAAAACTTTACCCCGATTGAAAGACGAAAGTTGGTTAGAAGAAAAACGCTCTGAACTGCTCTACTTCCACTTGCTTCAAATTGGAAAAGGATTCTTTCCTCGTACTTCAACAGCCACAACAAAAGTAACCAAGGTTCTCTCAAAAGCCACCACGAAAATGAAGAAGCGCCAAAGAAATTGGCTAAGAGTTAGAAGCCGTAAACGGTGAAATCAAAGCGAACACTCCGTATATAGTGCCACCGGAAAGAACGTGAAAGGCACCAACTGAAAGGTGTAAAAACGAGCGCCAAAACAGATAAACACCAAAACTTATGACCTTTGATGTCAAACCCGTACTAACGCCCTGTTAAGGTGTGAGCAACGCAATACCGAAGCCGCCGCAAATCACCTTAAACACTAAACACAACGCATAGCGAAAATGCCAAGCGTTGCGAATCACTCTTAAACAGATTGTTATGTATCTTACACCAGATTTCACACTCAGCTTAGACGTTGATCACACCATTAATAAACCATGATTAGAGCATGGATAAATGTATTACCACAGAGGAAAAACAACAATATATTGAACACCAAGACAACAAAAACACAATATGTAGTGTTATTACTTTTAGTCAAACCTATGAGGAGAACCTTATGGCTAAAACACAAAGTGGTAAAAAGAAAGTGCACGTACCAGCACACACACGTAATGGCAAAAAGGTGAGAGAGCATTACCGCTCTACTCCAAATTAATGCCTGTAAGCAAAGCCCAAGCAACTAAAGCGCTTGGGCTTTTTCGATTAGAGACATAACGCCGCATTAAGGTGTGAGCAACGCTTGGCTATACTTGAGCGAAGCGAAACTGCCAAGCGTTGCGAATCACTCTTAAATGCTTTGTTATATGCTTATTAACTCATAATACCAACTGCTATTACTTAATTGAAGTTCCTCTGCAACATCCATAGCCTCTATGGCATTTTTAACTCTCATATAGCACTTGATGAGATCTTCTACTTCGCGGGAAATTAGCTCTCTTTGACTGCACTGAAACTGATTTAGAAAAGTAGCCTCGCTAATCTCCTCATCACTACAAACCCTTTTCATAGTTTCTAAAAGCTTATCTTTAGTGGGTGCTTTGTTCCTCACATGCAGGTTTTTCTTTACTGAAACTTCCTTAACTCTAGGAACGCCCTCCAGTAAAGTGAGTGCAGCCATTGCCAAGTCTTCTTTTTTCTCAACAGTGAATTTCATTTATTTATCAACTTTATAGGTACTGATAGCCGGGACAGGCATATAACGCCTTGTTAAGGTGTGAGGCACGCAATACCTAAGTCTCCGCATACCACATAAACCACTAAAACCAACGCATAGTAAAAATGCCACGCGTGCCGAATCACTCTTGAACAATTTGTTATGCGCGTTCTCC
>NZ_JAWOTP010000045.1:0-5731 GCF_033338935.1 Vibrio sp. Vb0598
GCCGATAAAGAAAAATAGCAGTATGTCTTCGGGGACTGATAACTACTTCTCTCTATTCTCAAAGTTGACCCCGAGGTAACCCTTTTCTCTATACCTCTATACGACTTAATACGATGACACCACTACAACAATATCAAAAAGACATAGCAGAACACGGGTTTCAGCGTGATGAAGCTCAGTATCAAGCGGTCGTTGCATTAGACAAGCTTTACCATGCTATCGTTGAATTTCAGTCAGCGCCTGTTCCTCAGCTTTCCAAATGGCAAAAGCTAATGGGGAAAAAAATCGACAAGCCTGAACCACCAAAAGGTCTTTACTTTTGGGGTGGGGTAGGTCGCGGTAAAACCTACCTTATGGATGCATTTTTTGATGCTTTACCGACCCAAAGAAAAATGCGCGTCCACTTCCATCGATTTATGTATCGAGTACATGATGAGTTGAAGCTGTTAGGTGATGTCGAAAATCCGCTATCAAAAGTGGCGGATAAATTTAAAGAAGAAGCCGATGTGGTTTGCTTTGATGAATTTTTTGTTTCCGACATTACTGATGCGATGATCCTTGCAACGCTACTTCAAGAAATGTTCAAGCGGCAGATGATCCTAGTCGCGACTTCAAACATTGAGCCGCAGAACTTATATCGTAACGGTTTGCAAAGAGCGCGCTTTTTGCCCGCGATCGATATGATTTTGGCACGTTGTGAAGTGTTGAATGTCGATAGTGGCGTTGATTATCGCTTAAGAACGTTAGAACAGGCTGAAATATACCATTACCCGCTTGATGAGCAGGCTAGCATAAACCTTAACAAATATTATCAGCAGCTGACTGGAGAGCGTCAGTTTGTTGCTCATCAAATCGAAGTTAACCACCGTCAACTAGCGGTGATTGAAGCAAGCGATGGGGTGCTGCATGCGTCGTTTGCTCAGTTGTGTCAAACTGCTCGCAGTCAAAATGACTACATTGAATTGTCTCGTATTTACCACACGGTATTACTGGCAGATGTTCAACAAATGAACCGAAAAATAGATGATGCGGCGAGACGCTTTATCGCGCTGGTCGATGAGTTTTACGAGCGCAATGTTAAGTTGATTATTTCTGCTGAAGTGCCAATGGCCGATTTATATGCTGACGGGCAGTTAGAGTTCGAATTTAAGCGCTGTTTGTCTCGGCTTACTGAGATGCAAAGTCATGAGTATCTCGCGCGTGAACATTTGGCCTAGATCCAATGGGTTCTTAAAAAAGTGAAGAAAAAATTAGTGATTTGGCGCAAAAAAAGGTGATTTTTTCTTCGCTCTTCTCTATAATCCTGCGACCCACCGTTACTGCAGACCTGATTATCGAAGTTATTTCGAAATTGAAGGTCGAGAGTACCAACGACTCGAAGGGGTGATGACTGGGCTCTTAGACAGTGTGGGAGCACTATTGGGTGTTCCTTTAAAGTTTAAAATTTAATTAACGGGTTATTGTTAGCATGAAAACTTTCGTTGCTAAACCAGAAACTGTAAAACGCGACTGGTACGTTGTAGACGCTGAAGGTAAAACTCTTGGCCGTCTAGCAAGTGAAATTGCATCTCGCCTACGTGGCAAACATAAAGCTGAATACACTCCTCACGTTGACACTGGTGATTACATCATCGTTATCAACGCTGAGAAAGTTGCTGTAACTGGTAACAAAGCTAAGAACAAAGTGTACTACCGTCACTCTGAATTCCCAGGTGGTCTAAAATCTATCACTTTTGAAAAGTTGATCGATCGTAAACCTGAGATGGCTCTTGAGCTTGCAGTTAAAGGCATGCTTCCACGTGGTCCTCTAGGCCGTGCTATGTACCGTAAGCTAAAAGTTTACGCGGGCGCTGAGCACAACCATGTTGCTCAACAACCACAAGTACTAGACATCTAATTGGGGATTTCGAAAATGGCAGAGAATCAATACTACGGCACTGGCCGTCGCAAAAGCTCAGCTGCACGTGTTTTCATTAAACCAGGCAGCGGTAACATTGTAGTAAACAAGCGTAACCTTGACGAATACTTCGGTCGTCCAACAGCACGTATGGTTGTACAACAACCTCTAGAGCTAGTTGAACTAACTGAAAAGCTAGACCTTTACGTAACAGTTAAAGGCGGCGGTATTTCTGGTCAAGCTGGTGCTATCCGTCACGGTATCACTCGCGCGCTTATGGAATACGATGAGTCTCTACGTCCTGCTCTACGCGCAGCTGGCTACGTTACTCGTGACGCTCGTTGCGTTGAACGTAAGAAAGTTGGTCTACGTAAAGCACGTCGTCGTCCACAGTTCTCTAAGCGTTAATTTCCTCTTATCGGGAATTATGCTTTCAGAGTTACTCTGGAAACTGTGTACCAAAAGCTCGGCTCTATGCCGGGCTTTTTTGTATTTAAAGACATCATACTTGTCTTCAAGCAACGAACAGCCTTCACTTATCATCACACTCCGAGCAGGCCTTCTTATTCGTCCTCTTCGTCGAAAGGTTGTCAGTGCCGTTTTATATGTGTGCCTTATTTAATCGCGACTCACCACGCTTTCTCTTGCGATGCAGCATAGATGTATTCATCAGCAGGAATGTCTTTGTATCTTATTCTTCCTGTAACATGTTTTAAAATGACTTACGTTCCTTTTTGAGCATTCTGCGTGCTACAAAATTGAAAATATAAACACAGTAAGCTGAACGCGTAATACGAAATATTTCTCTGTGTAATTAACTGAAAACTACCAAGATAAAAGGTTTTATCAGCTTTCAGCGGGGCTTCTATGTGGTGCTTTCTTGTTACAAATCACATCAATTTTTTATAATTCTGCCGCTTTTGTGACGACGCGAGCGATTTGCCTCACAAATGTTACAAAAAGGTAGCTTTATCTTGTCAAAAAGTAGGGTTTTCTTTATCATTTCCCTCCAATAAATAGAACTAAATTCATTATTTGTTAGCCATGCTCTTATAAGCGGAATAATAACGATCCAAAGGGAGCAAATGGGAGAATGTTTGGATGAGCAACGCGCCTTTAAATAACGGTCGCAGGCGTTTTCTAACCGCTACAACGGCAGTTGTTGGTGGGTTAGGGGCAGTCGCCGTCGCCGTGCCTTTTATCAAATCATGGAATCCGAGTGCTAAAGCCAAAGCGGCGGGCGCACCGGTGGAAGTGGATATAAGTAAAATTGAACCAGGTCAGCTGGTTCGTGTTGAGTGGCAGGGAAAACCTGTATGGATTGTTCGCCGCACTCAAAGCGTTCTGGATAACTTAAAATCGATCGGTGATAAGCTTCGCGATCCACAATCTGAAATGGAGCAGCAGCCTGAGTACGCTCAGAATGAGTTTCGTTCGATTAAGGAAGAGTTTTTCGTCGCAGTTGGTTTCTGTACCCACTTAGGTTGTTCACCAACCTATCTACCTGACTCTTTCTCAGAGCAGGTGCAGGGCGTAAGATCTGGCTTCTTCTGTCCTTGTCATGGTTCTAAGTTCGACATGGCTGGTCGAGTGTTCCAAGGAGTACCTGCTCCGTTGAACCTTGTCGTTCCTAAGCACATGTATTTGAGCGATACCAAGCTCATTGTGGGTGTTGATGAGGGAGATGCATAATGCAAGCAATGTTAGATTGGGTTGAAAAGCGTATTCCTGCAATGAATGCTTATAAAAAGCATTTGTCTGAATACCCAATGCCTAAGAACTTCAACTTTTGGTACCTTTTCGGTTCTCTGGCGATGCTGGTTCTTGTTAACCAAATCCTAACGGGTATTTGGCTAACGATGAACTATGTTCCTTCAGGTGACGGTGCATTTGCGTCTATCGAATACATTATGCGTGATGTAGAGTACGGTTGGCTTCTGCGTTACATGCATTCCACTGGCGCGTCAGCGTTTTTCGTTGTTGTGTATCTTCACATGTTCCGTGGTTTGATCTACGGTTCATACCAAAAACCTCGTGAACTATTGTGGATCTTCGGTATGTTGATCTTCCTTGTTCTCATGGCTGAAGCGTTCATGGGTTACCTACTTCCATGGGGTCAGATGTCATACTGGGGTGCGCAGGTAATCATTTCCCTGTTTGGCGCTATTCCTGTTATCGGTGATGACCTAACGCTTTGGATTCGTGGTGACTACATCATCTCTGGTGCAACGCTAAACCGTTTCTTCGCACTACACGTTATTGCCCTGCCTATTGTTTTGCTTCTTCTTGTTGTTCTGCATGTATTGGCGCTGCACGAAGTAGGCTCAAACAACCCGGATGGTATCGAAACTAAGCTGCCAAAAGGCTCAATGGGCGACGATTACAAAACGCAATTCAAGTTCCACGATTACTACACGAAGAAATATGACATCATTGATTCGATTCCTTTCCATCCGTACGGCACGGTTAAGGACTTGGTCGGTGTCGCTGGTTTCTTGTTCTTCTTCTGTTACGTGCTGTTCTTTAACCCAGAGATGGGTGGGTACTTCCTTGAGCCGCCTAACTTTGAAGCTGCAAACCCACTGAAGACACCAGAGCATATTGCTCCGGTATGGTACTTCACGCCGTTCTACGCAATCTTACGTGCGGTTCCAGACAAACTATTAGGTGTTATCCTAATGGGCGCGTCAATTGCAGTGCTGTTTGTTCTACCTTGGTTGGATCGTTGTAAAGTTCGTTCATACCGTTACCGTAGCAAACTTCATCTATTGAATATTGTACAGTTCACTATCGCCTTTATCGCTCTGGGTATTTTAGGTGCGTTACCTGCGACACCAACGTACACACTACTATCTCAGATCTTTAGCTTGTGTTACTTCATGTTCTTTGTGTTGCTGTTCTTCTACAGCAAAAATGAAGCAACCAAACCATTACCAGAGAGGGTGACATTCAAATGAAGAAGTGGATTGTAATTCTATTTGCTATGTTGCCATCACTAGCGATGGCAGCTGGGGCCAATGTTCCGCTGGATAAAGCGAATGTTGACCTTACGGATAAAGCTTCGCTACAAAACGGCGCGAAGTTGTTCATGAACTACTGTTTTGCTTGTCACTCTACGCAATACCAGCGTTACGAGCGTGTAGCAACAGACTTGGAAATTCCAACAGACTTAATGAAAGAAAACCTGATTTTCAATCCTGAAGCGAAAATCGGTGATCTAATGGTCAATGCTATGCCACCGAAGCAAGCGGCAAACTGGTTTGGTGCTCCACCACCAGATCTTACGTTGGTTGCACGAGTTCGTGGTGCTGATTGGTTATACACTTACTTACGCTCTTTCTATGTTGATCCATCTCGTCCATTCGGCGTGAACAACATCGTATTCCCGAGTGTTGGTATGCCGCATGTACTTGAAGAGCTACAGGGCATCCCGACGCCGATTTACGATACGAAAATCGTAGATGGCGAAGAAGTACAAGTTGTTGTTGGTACTGAAACCGATGGCACGGGTGAGCTGAGTGAAGGCGAATATGACAAAGCGGTTGGCGATCTCGTTAACTTCTTAGTTTATTCAGGTGACCCAGTGCAGCTTGAGCGTCATGCTTTAGGCTGGTGGGTAATGGGCTTCTTAGTGCTTCTAACCATCGTTGTTGTGATGCTCAAGAAAGAGTATTGGCGCGATGTGCATTAATTGTGCTAAAATACCGTGCTAATTCCCAATTTTAATTGATGTACAATGGAGGCTTAGCCTCCATTGTTTTTATTTTCAGCCCTAAACCACCTACTTCAGTAGGTGGTTATCATCCGTTTCGGCTTTGCCTGTAAAACTACTCA
>NZ_JAWOTP010000046.1:0-5301 GCF_033338935.1 Vibrio sp. Vb0598
CAGGATTGTAATAGCGATCCGGAAGATTGTTTGGAAATAGTTCTTTAGAGTCAATAATGTAAGTAGAGCGAACTTGAAATGACCACATGTATATGTCTCCCAACTATCCTTACTACTTCCATCTTGGCGAGTAATATATCTGTGCCCTTGAAAACTCATTACTTCCTCCGAACTCTTTGAATTGCCCTAACGCCGCGTTAAGGGGCAGCAACGCGCTACCACCAAACTTCAATTTACCACCGTAAACACAAATACCAAGATTTAAACCAAAGTCGCCACGCGTTGACTGTCCCTCTTGAACGCTTTGTTAGCTTATTTAATGCAAACCATTGTATACCAAAAACTGATCCTACTACGCCATGAAGTATGAACTTGAGACATACCACTGAGCCGAATTTACAGGTTTGAGCTTTGAATTACCTTGAACTAAACTAAAACCGCCGAGCGTGGAGACTCACGGAACTTCACACACAAAAGCTGACATTTGAATTGCAGATTTCACACGAGGGCTTTGTCATTTATACCTAACGAGGCGATGCTTGAATTTGCACCACCTTGATATCAAACCGATACCCGATACCCGATACCCGATACCCGATACCCGATACCCGATACCCGATACCCGATACAGCTTAGCTAGGAACGAAACGAGTACAAGATAAAATATTGCCAGAGCACGATATTTTGATTTAGTTCGGCGTTAAACATTTGCTATAAAATTCTGATTTTTAGAGAGTAAGCTAACGCCGCGTTAAGTAGTGAGCAACGCTACCACCTAACCTAAACCATTACACCTTAAACACAAAACTTAAGTTGAACTGAGAGTGCCACGCGTTGCGAATCTGCCTTAAACGCCTTGTTATGTGCTCTTCACTTGGATTAAATAGCACTCCAAATCCATTTTGCACCAAGCCACAGCGTCCATACCAAGGAGATAATAAAAACCCAATTGACCAAATTAGCTAGCCCGACGTATTGGTATGTTGTTCTCCTAAACTTTACATAGCTAATCCAATATTCTCTCGTTGATTTCTCATCTGGATCCTTTTGGTTTTCGATTTCATTCAGGCGTACCGTTCGGGCTTTAATTTCATCATTTCCTAGTTCAGATATGGTTTCAAGGACTGCTTGCTCTACACCAAGGCGGAATGCACCGATAATATGATTACCAAAAAATACAATGAAGCATCCTGCCAGAAATCCCGTAAGTTCAACGCCAAACACCCTATTCGATAGGACTCCGGTAAAAATCCAAGCTAGTACAGCTACAACAAATATCAGACTTTTATCGCGATCTTTATCTACACCTAATTCCTGCAATTTCGCCAAAAGCTCCGGAGAATTCAAAATTGAATAAAACTGTTGTTGAGTGAGGTTGATGCCCGCCTGATTTTTAAAGATCATTTTCAGATTAGTATTTCTGATAAACTTTATATTTTTGGGTGTCATGTAGTTAGCCCTCACAGTTCATTTTGCACTGGTATACGCTGAATCACGATGTTTAGCCATAAATCACCTCTCAATTAGACTCTAGATCTAACTTAGTAAAGTGTCTATAAACGTGGGGGACTCGGGGCACATAACGCCGCGTTAAGTAGTGAGCAACACTACCACTGAACCTAAATTATTGTGCCGTAAACACTAAAGTTGAATCAAACCAAAACTGCCAAGCGTTGCGAATCTGCCTTAAACGCTTTGTTAGTGTGATGGAGTTAAATGATTTAATACTGAGTGATACCAGCTTTCTAAAAAGTCGAAAGCAACAACCGTAAGCCTGATACAAGCATCATGGCTAAGAGTTATATAACCTTCATTGATGTCGATACCGTCGTATCGAGAAGATAATTGTTTTACTACAGTGGCTTTAGAAAACCCCTCAATGCAAGAGTCATTGTGAACGATACAATTTCGTAGTTCGATTAATCCTTTAACATCTTGGATATTTGACGGATTTTCTGGTGTGGTAATACCACAAACTGTCGAGCAATACTTAATAAATCTTTCAATAGCACTACCTTTTAGATCATTCCATTTTAGTGGCTGATCGGTTGCTACCTTGAGCTGATTACAAAATGCAGAGAATTCCCGTTCGAGAACAATTAGTACAGTAACAATATGGCTTTTTCGGGTAACGTCGGGAAAACAGTCATAAGTAAGACCGTCAGAATTACTACCAAGCTCAATACTTTCTGTTTTCTCAAGAATCAATAATAAGTCTTGTACATAACAATCCAAATCCACCAAATCACCGAAAAACTGAGTTTCATGAGGTATATTCAAACGTATTTCCTCTTAATCACACTAACGCCCAATTAAGGTGTGAAGCACGCGACCACGACACTTAATTTGACCACCGTAAACACTAAACTCAATCCAAACCAAAAATGCCAGGCGTGCTGAATCACTCTTAAATTGTTTGTTAGTTGCGTTTAAGTCAGGGTAAAAACCCTCATTTTAGCGAAAGGCGATAAGCTGACTAAGTGCTCTTTTCTGCTTTCTGGGGCGTAGTAAATATTTACTAATTCATTATGGCAAAAGTCTAAAAGAGCTCGATTTATAGGCGGCTCTTCAACTTCAATTGATACGCGCTCTTGATTAAACTCTTTTTCCTCACTTTCAAGGATGTATTGCCGACCTAACAATGAAAGTTCGAAGTGCAAATACTTTTGACGTAATGTTGAATGAAGAATAGCTTTAGCTTTTGTATCAACAACTAGCTCAATAATTTGAAGTAATGCCGCGATACAAACTAACCATTTAGCCAATTCAGGCGGAACTCCCTCACTTTGATAAACAGCTGTAAAAGCAGCGGTGCTCATTAGCAGTGTGAAAGCCGTTATAAATTTTCCCATACGACTATAAGCTGCATGTAGATGCATGTGATAACGGATACCTAGACGAGCATTCCACAACAAGCCCCAATGCCTATCTAGATCCTCACTTGAAGGATTATTCTCTGACATACTATTTATCTCTATGCCCTTTTATAGGTCTTGGCGGTGTACTTTGCGATTGTGTAATGTATTCATCTTTTCCGTTTGAGCTTGTTGGACACTTGTGAACAGATTTTCCGCCGCTAGATTGATCTGGGGTGACTCTCTGACGTTTATCGGGATTATCACGGCTAACTTTTTTCTTACTCATTGTATCCTCCTAAATAAATATGCGGATATTGATGTTTGCATCTAGCAACTAACGCCCTGTTAAGGGGTGAGCAACGCAATACTGAAGCTGCCGCGAACCACCTTAATCACTTTAACCAACGCATAGTGAAAATGCCACGTGTTGCGAATCCCTCTTGAACAGTTTGTTAGAGCGCAACTCACAGGTTGGGCAGAACTTTCAAAAGAGAATTAACCAAGGAAGAAATTCCTAGAAATAGCACTACTGGCAAGCCTATCGCTATGATCAGTTTAAACTCGAAAAATTGACCTACAACGGCATCACCATACCTACCACCCAGAAACTTTCTCGATTCGTCACCTACTGTCGATTTGACTTCATCTGCAACTGTCTTGCGATCTTCACCAATGAATTCTTTAAACAGCATAAAGCCGAAAGGAGCGATAATAATGCCGGCGATAAGATATGAAATGTATTCAACTATATCGGTCATGTTCATACTTTTTTCTCCTGCACTCTAACGCCTTGCTAAGGTGTGAGTAACGCAATACAAAAGCTACCGCACAGCGCCTTAATCACCATAAGCCACCGCAAAGTAAAAATGCCACGCGTTACGAATCACTCTTAAGCAATTTGTTAGTACATGCGCTACTTCTATTTGTGCGCTCCAAGATATTGAAAAGTAGCATGATATGAAAGGCTTTGAACACTGAAGTGAGACGGGCCGCTACAAAACTTTACCCCGATTGAAAGACGAAAGTTGGCTAGAAGAAAAACGCACTGAACTGCCCGACTTTCACTGACTTTAAATTAAAAAAGGATTCTTTCCTCGTAACTCAACAGCCACACCAAAAGTAATCAAGGCTCTCTCAAAAAACCACCACGAAAATGAAGAAGCACCAAAGAAATAGGCTAAGAGTTAGAAGCCGTAAACGGTGAAATCAAAGCAAACACTCCGCATATAGTGCCACCGGAAAGAACGTGAAAGGTACAAGCTGAAAGGTGTAAAGATGAGCGCTGAAACAGATAAACACCAAAACTTATGACCTTTGATGTCAAACCCGTACTAACGCCCTGTTAAGGTGTGAGCAACGCAATACCGATGCTTCCGCATACCACCTTAATCACTAAAACCAACGCATAGTAAAAATGCCACGCGTTGCGAATCACTCTTAAACAGTTTGTTAGCTGAAACCCTACGTCATTCTTGAAACTAAATATACATTTACGGATGATTCAGCGGTAATGTAATATGACTCTAATCCCTGAACTACTGTAGGCATAACAATGGACGATTTTTTTACGCTTAAATACAAGCATGATCATGTAATTCGAAGCTTTTACGCCAATGGAATTATATATGCCTGTTTACGAGATGTGTTAAAAACTCTTAGTGTAGAAAACCAGAAAATCAAAGAAAGCAATTCAAAGTCAATGCTGACCTTGCTGCAAGCTCAACGTGAACTGTTAGATGATGATGAACATAAAAACTTCATTTTGAAACATCCAGAAACTGGAGAAGAACGCAGCGAGACTTGCGTAACAGAACCAGGACTATATAGAGTACTTAGTAGAGATACATCCGAAGCCGGTAAAGCCTTTCAAAGATGGATATTTCATGAAGTAATCCCATCGATACGTGAACACAAACAGTACCCACCCCCTGTAAAAAACACCACTCCAGCGGCAAGTGCTGACTTCGCCAATATGGATGTTACTGATACATCGCTTCAAATGATTGCTCACCTCGCAAACGGACTTATCGAAACGAGGAAAGAAATAGCTAACGTTAAAGCTGATGCAGAAAAGTTCAAATCCGAGACTAAAGCTCGGTTAGAAAACTTAGAAGATAAGGACAAGACCTACGGTTTAGTTTGCATGGATGAATTCATCAGCAACAACCCAGAAATCAAAGTATCCAGAGACCGTTTTTTAAGTGCTTGTGCAAACTACAAATTGAAAACAAATGGTAAGCATGTCGTCGTTTCTAGCCCGCGACAGGAAGATCGTCACTTCTTCGATATTGTAACCCTGAGTATTGCCAAAACTTCTTAGACAGCTTGTGTATAAACACCGGAGCCTAATCGGGCTCCGTTTCAGCTAACGCCTTGCTAAGGTGTGAGTAACGCAATACAAAAGCTACCGCACAGCGCCTTAATCACCATAAGCCACCGCAAA
>NZ_JAWOTP010000047.1:0-3376 GCF_033338935.1 Vibrio sp. Vb0598
GCATACCACCTTAAACACTAAAACCAACGCATAGTGAAAATGCCACGCGTTGCGAATCCCTCTTGAACAGTTTGTTAGGCGACATTTCTACGTTTAACTTCTTTCTCATACGAAGATTCGTTGTATAGCCAAATAGCCCAAAATGCGAAAAACATCCCGATCGTGTAAATGGAGTAATTAAGAGCATTATCCGATAAGAAAATCGTAATGCTTGCCGCATCAGAAGATGGATAAAGGAAAATAACATTAAAAATTATGTACAAAATGGCTGTGACGAAAGTGGTTCTGAAAAGCCAATTTAAACATCCTTTCTTTCGAGATTTTTGCCAATTATCAAATGCTTTACCATTCATTAATCCACTCCTTTTCTATTAACTGAAGCTAGATTCACGCCAAGATACTATCACTACTCTATCGTTGATCTCATGTCGCCTAACGCCGCGTTAAGTAGTGAGCGACGCCTACACCTAACCTAAATCATTACACCGTAAACACAAAACTCAATTTGAACCCAAAATGCCACGCGTTGCGAATCTGCCTTAAACGCTTTGTTATGTAACAATATTTTCGATGCTATAAATACGATCAGCATACAGTTTACCGCCAATTTTATAGGCATTTGGCGCTACTGTTTTGAGAGAAAAGCCACTTTTAATGAGCACCTTCTCTGAACCAACGTTACCTTCTGTAACTACTGCACTAAATGCCGTAATAGTTTGTTCATTAGAAGCCCAATTGATTAATGCTTTCAATGATTCTGTACCAAACCCGAGACCATGATATTGAGGGAGAATTAAATACCCAACGTCTGCCACCCCATCGATAAGATGAAAACCAGTGACACCAATTTTTTCACCAGTTTCCAGTACAGTCATTGTAAGGCATAGCCAATTTTCTGAAGTTTTAGACCACTGAGGAAGCCTTGATTCAAATTTTTCTTTTATCTCTGAAGGAGGTGGCTCATCGAAACATAAGCTAATAACAGCAGGATCACGATGTAAAGACTCAAATAATTCCCAATCTTTGTCCGTAATTTGAGTCATTTTCAGTCTAGCTGTAAGTATTTCCATGCTCGATCTTTCCTTGTTACATAACGCCGCATTAAGGTGTGAGCGGCGCTTGGCTACACTTGAGCGAAGCGAAACTGCCAAGCGTTGCGAATCACTCTTAAATGCTTTGTTATGTGTATGTTGCATAAATCTCAGAGCACAGGGCATCAGCCCACATAAAACATTTGCTACCACTCTCTAAGCCTTCAGATTCAGCAATATCTCGACCCATATTTGTAAGCTGAATTAAACTAGGCTCAAGGGAAAGGTATAAGTCTCGCCAGATTTGATATTCCATTTTGGATGGTCGTGACTTATTTGGCTCAGGCTCTTTATAAAGAGCTAATTCTTCATTAGCTAAAGATATATTCCCTTTGTGCTTGATGATTAGATGAGTATAAATTGTCCTCACATTCCCAACCCAAAAATCATTTGGGTTAAGCATCATTGCGATCTCAGAGCCAACACTGATACGCAGATATGGCAGGTTTGAGTCATAGATCGTTTTCGGGACGTGATTCACGTCTTGTGCTGATTTCAGTTTGCTCGCTAATTGAAAAACAGAGGAGGCGGGACTGGCGCTTAATACTTTAGGACCAAGAAAATGCTCAGATGCACTGTAATTACCTTCAGGTAGTTCTATTCCTAAAGCTAACTGACAGTAATCGTCTACTTTTTCGTTTGCAAAATATCTTGTTAATAATTTATGAGCATTTTCTCTCTTATTGTAGTGCTCAACTACATTTCGAATATTGATTCCTTCAAACAATTTTCTCTCCTTAGTCAATTAATACACATAACGCCCTGTTAAGGGGTGAGCAACGCAATACCTAAGCCACCGCATACCACCTTAATCACTTAAACCAACGCATAGTGAAAATGCCACGCGTTGCGAATCCCTCTTGAACAGTTTGTTAGGCGACATTTCTACGTTTAACTTCTTTCTCATACGAAGATTCGTTGTATAGCCAAATAGCCCAAAATGCGAAAAACATCCCGATCGTGTAAATGGAGTAATTAAGAGCATTATCCGATAAGAAAATCGTAATGCTTGCTGCATCAGAATATGGATAAAGGAAAATAACATTGAAAATCATGTACCAAATGGCTGTGACGAAAGTTGTTCTGAAAAGCCAATTTAAACATCCTTTCTTTCGCGATTTTTTCCAATCATCAAATGCTTTACCATTCATTAACCCACTCCTTTTCTGTTAACTGAAGCTAGATTCTCGCCAAGATACTATCACTACTCTATCGTTTATCTCATGTCGCCTAACGCCGCATTAAGGGGTGAACAACGCCACCACCTAAACTAAACCATTCTGCCGTAAACACTTAAGCCAATTCAAACCAAAACTGCCAAGCGTTGTGAATCCCTCTTGAATGCTTTGTTAGTTGCCAAACCTAACGCTTTGATTTGAAGTTAATTACCGATTTGCCAACACTTGCTTTACGTATGTTGGAAAGCTCAAATCAAGCGCAGTTTCAAAGCGTTTGTCACTGAAACCACTTGGAACACGCAACGCCGTAGAAAACGAACTGACAACACCAAAAAGACCTTTTGGAGAAACAATGCCACAAAGCTGACTTTCAACAAGTAAATCGGCTTCTGAAACGGCAAACCAAACTAGGAAAAGATCGAAGCTCAATTTCCGCGAACCAAGAGCCCGAAGTTCGAAGTGCAGAATCGGGCAAAGCACACAAATATTAGACCTAAACACTCTGTTTTAGCTGCGATTTCCTCGTTGGCAACTAACGCCTTGTTAAGGTGTGAGGCACGCAATACCTAAGCTTCCGCATACCACCTTAATCACCAAACCTAACGCATGGTAAAAATGCCACGCGTGCCGAATCACTCTTGAACAATTTGTTATGCTCGTACTCAAAGAAATTGGAGAATTAAGCAAGTGACAAACGCTGGAAGCCCTGCAATAAAGAAAACCAAACCTGCCTGGAAGTTCATTCTATGCTGCTCTCGTTGGTCTTCTTCGAAATCATGACCTTCTACCATTTTGTAAACTTTATCTGTTCTAGAATCATCCATATGCGCTGTTTTACTATATACGCCACCTTCCCACATAAGCTTTGCTAAAACCCAGTTCACGATAACAACGAAGAACAGAAAGTCGACTGGCTGAGTAGTAGCAAAGAAGGGGACAAACTGAGCCAAGAGAATAACAATCAATGCTGCAACAAGATTGATTAGCACCACTTTCTTCAGTAAATTGAGCAAAATTCCCTCCTAGAGCATAACGCCCTGCTAAGGGGTGAGCAACGCAATACCGAAGCCGCCGCAGACCACCTGAATCACTTAATTCAACGCATAG
>NZ_JAWOTP010000048.1:0-2484 GCF_033338935.1 Vibrio sp. Vb0598
CCATTCGCAGTTTCCGCAACAGCTATATAGCCCTCATCTGAATCTTCGATAAAGCGTGCTGCCAAATCATCAAAACAGCTGGCTGTTGAAAGATCGTAATCAGCCGGAATTTGGTGTGAGTTGTTGTCTAACAGTTGACCAAAAGAAATCACTTTTTGGTTGCCTGCCGCATTTTCTATCACACATTGATGCTCTGGTGTGCGCAAGATATCAAGGAAGAACGCCGCGGATTTTTTCGCCCCATTCGCGTAATCACAGAACCATGAGTTATCGGCTTTGCCTTCGCTACAGTATTGAGGGTTTGAAGCAATGCGCAATAAGAAATCACCCGGCTTATCCGTTGACGAAGTGTAACCAAGATTGGTGTACAGGTTATCGATGCGCTCAAGATCTTCCATCTTGTCACGGATAGCGCTCATTTCCATATAACGGCGCACTAAGTAACCAGGATAATCGGACGAGAATAATCCCGTCGTCCCATATAACTCCAAGTTGCGTCGATCATAGCTATCGAGATAGTTCTGCCACTCGTAAGAAACAATTTCTTCTAGGTTTGTACCTTCGTCAAAACGGTTACAGTCGCTGTTTAGAGAAACGTTCCCATCGGTACAGAAATCGTAAGACTTACGCTCAATTTCATTCACTTTATCTAGGTAGTAAAGTGCGCCATAACGAGTTTTCGCATTCAGTTCTGGATCATCAGACAACGCGGCGGTATCGAATCGGCTGAAGTCACAGTTGTAGAGTGATTTGCCTTTCTCGTTCCCCGTTAGTGCCTTCACTTCAGAACACACCATCAGCGATGTGTTGTCTGGATTGTTGCCAAACTTGTATGCAAAGCTTTGTTGGTAGGCTTGCTGATCAGCGAGGTAACGAGCGTATGCCGCTTTGTCTTCATCGCTCGCACTGTCTGCCGGTTTCGCAACAGGCGCAGGAGCTGAACCTGAAGAATCTTGAATCGTCTCGACTTTACGACCGTAGCCAAACTTAAACGCCGCAATATCGTACAGACCCCAAGTTGGCGTTTCATCCAACATGCTTGGTGCGTAGTCCATTGTCGAACTGTAAGCAGGAATGTTGTTCAAACCAAGTTGATGCGCTTGCTCTAGCGTGTAGTAGTTCGCTTTGTCATTTGAGCCTTTAAAGTTATGGCGCAGACCCATGTTATGACCAAGCTCGTGAACAAGCGTATTGCTGTAAGTCGCAACCGTAATCGCATCTGCGGCTTTCACTTGCAACTCTTTTGGTAGGTATTTCCAACGCTTAAGCTGACGCGATACTTCGTTACCTGCGTCATCGAGTTTGATCTCAAAGTAACGCTCGTCATCCAACTTCAAGTTGTCCAACATGGCCTTGTTGGTTGAAGAAACCCACGACGCTTCGATTGGATAGACGTTGTTCTCTGCCCAGAAAGACAAACGGTTCTCTTCAGCTTCAACCACCTTTTCAAACTCCATGTCATCATTGAAGTTTTTCATTAGCTGAGTTGGGCTCTTCGTCGCTGCTTTTCCAGAAACGATGTCTTCTTTTGAAACGAGCGGCGCATGAATGTTTTCATCCGATTTCAGGCTCGCCATCGCCGCCATTGTAGAAAGCGCTTCAATTCTATCCGCGACTTCTGTTTTCACAGATTCGCTGCTGGTTGGCAATGGATCTAAGCCATCTAAGTCCAGTTGATTGCGATTATAGAAACGCGCCAAGTTATCCCAATAGAAAGGCACACCCGTTCTTGCAACGCCTGCGTATTGGTTCACGTGGCCTTTGATGATTTCCCCCGTCATCGGGTTAGAAACCGACGGGCCATAGCCAAGCAGACCGTTCGCTAGAGGCTCGTCAATCAGGTTAATCACGTTGTAACGCAGATCACCTGGGTGAATACCAGCCGCTTTGGTTTTGTTCACAATCTCGATTTCAGGCTTGCCTGCATCCGCCCCAAATACATTCAGCGCTTGGTTCATCTTGTCGATCGATTGCAGCGTTGCATCCAAGAACAACTTGTTCTTCTCTTCAAAGAAATTGTCGCTCAAGTAATATTTGATAGAGCCTTGATCTGGGTTGAAACGATTGAGGTAAACCACATCACGGTCGTATTTATTCGTGACTGGGTTAAGCTTTTTCGTCGACGTGGTGAAGAAACCAATGTCGTTCTCATCACCCACTGGGTACAAGATCGGTTGGTAACCTTCGGTTGCCACTTCACTTTCGTGCACTAACGAGTAGTAGAACCGAGATTTAAACGCGCCATCTACAAGCGCTTCATCCAAACTCGCTTTCGTTGCAAAGTTAATGTAGTCGGAAATCTTATCGAAATCGGTACGGAACGTGCGCTCTAGTTCGAAATTGAGGAGACCGTTTTTAGGGTCAAAGTCCCACGAGATCAATCGTGGTGCGCCAATTTCATCAATGCCCTCTTTTTTAATGATACGGCGACCACCGAGATCTACACATGTTAGCCGAGCATTTGGATTCAACTGACCAAATTTA
>NZ_JAWOTP010000049.1:0-2400 GCF_033338935.1 Vibrio sp. Vb0598
TGCCGACTTAGCTCAGTAGGTAGAGCAACTGACTTGTAATCAGTAGGTCACCAGTTCGATTCCGGTAGTCGGCACCACTTATTAAAATTTGTTCCTCCTTAGCTCAGTTGGTAGAGCGACGGACTGTTAATCCGCAGGTCGCTGGTTCGAGCCCAGCAGGAGGAGCCATATTAGAAGAAGCCGCATCACTTGATGCGGCTTTTTTGTATTAGTTTAAAGCTAAGCTCTCTCCTACTACCCACGAAATAACATAAGCGCTTTGATTATTAAAAACCGCTTACCGCAAGCTAACTATCGACTCATTAAATAACCAGAAAATATTAACCACAAACGCGCGTGGCAAATGGTATGCCTTTCAACTAAAAAAAAGCTAGGTAAAAACCTAGCTTTTTAATTCAATCGGCCATCTCTGAAATCAGCTTAAACCACCAAGACAAATATACTTTGTCTCCAGATATTCATCGAGTCCTTGCTTAGCACCTTCCCGTCCAACACCCGACTCTTTAACTCCACCAAATGGAGCCACTTCAGTAGAGATGATTCCTTCATTCACTCCAACCATGCCGTACTCTAAACCTTCACTAAAAGTCACAATACGCTTCAAGCTATTCGTATAGAAATAGCAAGCCAAACCATATTCTGTATCGTTCGCCATTTCGAGAACTTGATAATCATTTTCAAAGGTAACAATAGGCAACACAGGCCCGAATAGCTCTTGCTGAACAATCGACATATTCTGCGTCACACTATCCAAAAGAACGGGCTCCATAAAGCGACCAGGCCGTCTCTGTGGAGAGTTAGCAATAGAGGCTCCTTCTTGTACAGCTTGATCGATCACCGCCTCTAGTCGATGCTTAGAGGCCATCGTAATAACAGGACCTAATGTGACACCTTTCTCTAAACCATTTCCAAGCTTTAATTTGCTTAACTTCGACAATACTTTATCAATAAAAGCTTGTTTTACATTTTTATGAACATATAACCGATTGGTACAAACACATGTTTGCCCTGCATTACGGAACTTCGACGCGACAAGCCCTTCCGCAGCCGCATCTAAGTCTGCATCTTCAAACACGATGAAAGGCGCATTACCACCCAACTCCATCGACACCGCCTTGACTGAATCACTGGCTTGCTTCATCAAAATTTTCCCAACGCGCGTAGACCCCGTAAAAGAGATCTTCTGAATCCTAGGATCAGTACTTAGTACTTGACCAAACTCAGCAGCCTGTTCTGATACCACGACAGAAAGCAGTTCTTTAGGGATACCAGCCTGATAAGCTAATTCAACAACAGCAATTGCAGTGAGAGGGGTAAGCTCTGATGGCTTGATCAACATGCCACAACCTGCCGCTAGGGCTGGTGCTGCTTTTCTTGTAATCATCGCAATAGGGAAGTTCCAAGGTGTAATTGCAGCGCATACTCCCACAGGCTGGCGAATTGCAGATAGACGTCTATCTGTCGTGGGGGCAGGAATAACTTCGCCATAAGCACGTTTTGCTTCTTCTGAGAACCACTCGACAAAAGAGGCACCATACATCACTTCCCCTTTGCTCTCAGCTAAAGGTTTTCCCTGCTCTAAGGTAATAATCGTGGCTATGTCTTCTGCATTATCAAGAAGTAGTTGATACCACCCCCTCAAACGACGAGAGCGCTCTTTGGCACTTAATTTAGCCCAACGGACTTGCTCCGTTTTGCACTGACCAATGAGATCATCTAACTCCTCAAGAGTACTAGGCTTTAACCGAATTAACTCTTGCTCAGTTGCAGGGTTGATGACCACAATTCCCTCTTCGGAAGACCATTGCTTAAATACAGATTTCAGCGTTTCATTTTTTATTTGTTGCATCATCAAACATACTCCTCAAGAACTCCTCTTAGGTTAATCGCTACTAGCAAGTTCAGCAAAGAAAACAAAGTTTTCTAAAAGGCATTAATTTTCGGAAGACTTAGCTCTCTTTCTCACTATATTTCGGGAAATTGCGTAATCCACGCAACGACGGTCCCGCTCTAAACATGTAAGCAATGAATGTTTGAGAAATAAGATGTAGAAGATTATTGTTTAAGAGAGACGCTAACAAAACACGCAGTGCGGAAGACTATTCATTCTATTACGGTTGAGGGCGATCATTGCTCAAATGACCAACCTTTCAACGAGGACATGATACAAACTCGGAGTAATTGGAAGTGCAAGCAGCAGGCTCATCTTCCTGAGAAACTCATGCACTAAAAGGGTAAAGAAAGTCTTATTGTCTCGCCTTCAATGTGTAAATAAATTTCTAGGGGACACGACCAAACGAAAAAGCCCCAGTCTTTCGACTAGGGCTTAATATAAGTGGCGGAGTGGACGGGACTCGAACCCGCGACCCCCGGCGTGACAGGCCGGTATTCTAACCAACT
>NZ_JAWOTP010000050.1:0-2348 GCF_033338935.1 Vibrio sp. Vb0598
GCTTGGTCTGCAATGCTGCTTTCAACCACAGGCGCGTCGTTCACCGCATTCACGGTGACGTTGACCGTCGCTTGGTCAGTCAGCGCACCATCGGTGATGGTGTAAGTGATTTCGGCGTCACCATTGAAGTTCTCAGCCGGTGTGAACACCAACTTACCATCAACAATCTCGACTGTCCCTTGCTCACTCGGCACAGACGCTGATTGGATAGACAGCGTATCGCCATCAATATCGGTGTCGTTTGGTAGGACATCAATTGTCACTGGCGTGTCTTCGTCAGTAACAGCGGTATCATCTTTTGCCACTGGCGCGTCATTGACTGGTGTGACATCGACGTTCACCGTGGTGGACTCCGATACCCCGCCCGATGTAACGATGTACGTGAAGCTGTCTGCCCCGTGGTAGTTGTCGTTTGGCGTGTAAGTGACGCTGCCATCCGGGTTGACCGAGACCGTGCCGTTCGCTGGACCGTTATTGGTATCGAGCGACACCACTTTGTCGTTGCCTTCGAACGTGTCGTTACCTAAAACCTTAATGATGGTTGGCGTGTCTTCCACAACCGTCGCGTTGTCTGCCACGATGTCCGCCACAGGCGCTACTGTGAAGTTCACCGTTTGACTGACGCTTTCACCGCTTGGATCGGTAGCCGTAAACGTTAGGTTTTCTGAGCCGTTCCAGTCTGCCGTTGGGCTAATAGTCGCAATGCCATTTTCAATCGACACCAACACATTGCTGTTGCCGGACACTGAGAAGTTCAGTGCCGAGTCGCTGTCTTTAAATGCGTCGTTTAAATCAATCGTGTAGATCGTAAAATCTTCTGCTAACACTTGATCTGAAATGACATTATCGACTGTTGGTGCATCGTTAACGCGATTCACAATCAAACTATCACTGTCGCTAACCGTTGGATTAACACCATCCGATACTGATGCGCTGATCGTTAGGTCTTTAAGGTTGAGTTCGTCGTTGTTAACCGCGTCAACACCCGCTTGAGTCAGTTTGACTTCATCGCCAACTAGCGCAAAGTAGCCGTTTGAGTTGTCTTCTAAAGAAACGGTTAATTGCTCTTCTGGCGTGTCGATATCAGCGACTTCCAACGTTGCCACTACCGTATCGGTATTCACTGCATCTTCAGTGATACTTTCTACAGCATCGACCTTGATCGTTGGCGCATCGTTTACTGGGTTAACGGTAACGGCTACTTTCGCTTGGTCAGTCAGCGCACCATCGGTGATGGTGTAAGTGATTTCAGCATCACCATGGAAGTTCTCGGCCGGTGTGAACACCAGTTTGCCATCAACGATCTCAACTGTACCTTGTGTTTCAGATACGGAAGCCGATTGGATAGACAGCGTATCACCATCAATATCGGTGTCGTTTGGTAGGACATCAATCGTCACTGGCGTGTCTTCGTCAGTAATCGCCGTGTCATTGGTCGCCACTGGCGCGTCATTCACTGGCGTCACATCGACGTTCACTGTGGTGGATTCCGATACCCCACCCGACGTGACGATGTACGTGAAGCTGTCTGTACCGTGGTAGTTGTCGTTTGGTGTGTAGGTTACGCTACCATCCGGGTTGACCGAGACCGTGCCGTTGGCTGGGCCGTTATTGGTATCCAGCGACACCACTTTGTCGTCGCCTTCGAACGTGTCGTTATCTAAGACCTTGATGATGGTTGGCGTATCTTCCACAACCGTCGCGTTGTCTGCCACGATGTCCGCCACAGGCGCTACTGTGAAGTTCACCGTTTGACTGACGCTCTTGCCGCTTGGATCGGTGGCAGTAAACGTCAGCGTTTCTGAGCCGTTCCAGTCTGCGGTTGGAGTGAACGTAGCAATGCCATTTTCTATTGAGACATTGACATTACTGTTGCCAGAGACGCTAAACGTTAACTCACTATCCACGTTATCCACATCACTGAAGGCCGTATTTAGATTGATGGTGTATGGCGTAAAGTCTTCCGCCAAGGTTTGGTCTGCAATGCTGCTTTCAACCACAGGCGTGTCGTTCACCGCATTCACGGTGACGTTGACCGTTGCTTGGTCAGTCAGTGAACCATCCGTAACGGTGTAAGTAATTTCGGCGTCGCCATGGAAGTTCTCGGCCGGTGTGAACACCAGTTTGCCATCAACAATCTCAACTGTGCCTTGCGCTTCAGGTACAGACGCCGATTGGATAGACAGCGTATCACCATCAATATCAGTGTCGTTTGGCAGAACATCAATCGTCACTGGCGTGTCTTCGTCAGTTACAGCCGTGTCATCGTTTGCCACTGGCGCATCGTTCACTGGTGTGACATCGACGTTCACCGTGGTGGACTCCGATACCCCACCGGACGTAACGAT
>NZ_JAWOTP010000051.1:0-2330 GCF_033338935.1 Vibrio sp. Vb0598
TAGCTACCATCAGTATTCACCGTCAGCGTAAAGACCGCTTCACTACCCGCTGTCGCCTCGTAAGTAAAGCTGCCATCGCCATTTGCGGTTTCAGTCAGCGTGACTGCCACCCCTTGTGATGTGAGTCCAGCTACTGGTGTTGCAGAAGCATCGAGCTGATAGCTCACCACTCGGTCCGAGCCTTGTGTGGTGGTGAAGTTGCCATCGATTGAAATCGGGTCAGTTTGGTCTGAGCCAATCGTACCTAAATCATCCTCATCAACGGTAATCGCATCAACATCGGTAATGGTCGGTTTATCATCCACGATGGTGACTGGGATCGTTTCTGTGGTGGTATCACCATCAAAATCCGTTGCGATGATTGGGAAGTTCAGCGTCAGCTCATCACTGTCTACCGCATGGTCGATTGGCCCTTGAAGCGTGAAGTTGTATGAGCCATCCGTGTTTACTGTTAGCGTAAATACGGCTTCAGTTCCTGCTGTCGCTTCATAAGTGTAGCTACCGTCGCCGTTTGCGGTTTCAGTCAGCATCACTGCCACACCTTGCGATGTTAGGCCATCAACTGGCGTTGCAGCAGTATCTAATTGGTAGCTTACTACCCCATCAGAGCCTTGCGTTGTAGTGAAGTTACCATCGATTGAAATTGGATCTGAGCCGTCAGAGCCAATCGTCGCTAAGTCATCTTCATCCACACGGATTGCGTCTACGTCGGTGATGGTTGGTTTATCGTCAACGATGGTGACAGGCAGTGTTTCTGTCGAGGTATCGCCATCAAAATCTGTTGCGATAATCGGGAAGTCGATTTGCAGACTGTCGCTGTTCACCGCATGGTCTAGTGGACCCTGCAGAGTAAAGGTGTAGCTACCATCTGGCTTCACCACCAATTCAAATACGGCATTGCCATCTGCTGTGGCTGTGTAAGTAAAACTGCCGTCGCCGTTAGCAGTTTCAGCAAGCACGACAGGCTCACCATGAGAGGTCAACCCTGCTACTGGATCTGCTGTTACATCAAGCTGGTATTTAACAACACTGTCCGAGCCTTCAGTTGTGGTGAAAGAACCCGACATAAACGCATCATCGTTTTGGTCTGAGCCAATTGTAGCGAGATCATCTTCATCCACCGTGAGTGGGACAACGTTATTGATAGTTGGAACGTCATCAGTAATCGTGACTGGAATGGTCGCGGTTGTCGTATCGCCATCAAAGTCGGCTGCAATGATTGGGAAGTTCAGAACTAATTCATCGCTGTTTAGCGCGTGATCAACCGGGCCTTCCAGACGGAAGTTGTATGTACCGTCAGCATTCACATTCATGGTGAAGACAGGATCGCCATCCGCGGTAGCCACGTAAGTGAAGCTACCATCAGCATTCGCAGTCTCTACCAAGGTAACAGGCTCACCGTGAGAAGTTAAACCTGCGACAGGATCAGCCGTTGAATCAAGTTGGTAGCTCACCACTCGGTCTGAACCCTGGGTAGTGGTGAACGCGCCTTCAACAAACACAGCGTCACTTTGGTCTGAGCCAATACCTGATAAATCATCTTCGTCTACAGCCAGAGGCACAACATTATCGATGATTGGCGCATCATCTGCGATCGTAACGGGAATGGTTGCCGTGGTCGTATCACCATCAAAATCGGTGGCAACAATTGGGAAATCAATCGTCAGGCTATCGCTGTTGGCGGCATGGTCAATCGGGCCTTGCAGCGTAAAGTCGTACGTACCATCTGTTGCTACGTTTAACGTGAAAACAGGATTGCCATCTGCGGTCGCCACATAGGTAAAGCTGCCGTCACCATTCGCGGTTTCCACCAAGGTAATCGCCTCACCTTGAGACGTTAGCCCCGCAACAGGATCAGCGGTTGAATCAAGTTGATAGCTCACCACTCGGTCAGAGCCTTGTGTGGTAGTAAACGCGCCTTCAACGAACACAGCGTCAGTTTGGTCTGAGCCCACGCCGCTAAGGTCATCTTCATCGACACTCAAAGCATCCACCGCTGTGATGGTCGGTACATCATCAACAATCGTGACTGGAATGGTTTCAGTAACGGTGTCGCCATCGAAGTCGGTTGCGATAATTGGGAAATTCAGTGTCAGCTCGTCACTATCAACCGCGTGATCAATTGGCCCTTCAAGCGTGAAGTTGTAAGAACCATCAGTATTTACAGTCAGCGTAAAGACCGCTTCAGAGCCCGCTGTTGCTTCGTAGGTAAAACTACCATCACCATTTGCGGTTTCTGTCAGTGTGACAGCCGCGCCTTGCGATGTTAAACCGTCCACTGGTGTTGCTGAAGCATCGAGTTGGTAGCTCACCACTCGGTCAGAGCCTTG
>NZ_JAWOTP010000052.1:0-2288 GCF_033338935.1 Vibrio sp. Vb0598
GTGGTGCCCGGAGGCGGAATCGAACCACCGACACGAGGATTTTCAATCCTCTGCTCTACCGACTGAGCTATCCGGGCGACGAGGTGTATTAAAAGGCTTTTCGGCTTTCAGGTCAACAATAAAATTAAAATAAAATATCGTTTGATGAATTTGTGCTCGGAGTGGGCTGTTTTTATGCGTTTTTAGCAGCAATGCGCCATGCTTTAAGCGATGTTTTAACATTGATAGTGTGTTCACTTGCAAAATAAAGGCGATAAAAACAAAAAAGCACGTCTGAAAACGTGCTTTTTATTGAACAATTGACTTTAAACTAGTGCTTTACTGAGAACTTGTTTACCCAACCTTCTAGCTCATTCGCTAGTGAAGCTAAACTTTGAGTACTTGATTGGCTCTCGGTTACGACAGAGTTGAGTTGGCCTCCGCTTTCCTCGATAAGGTTTATGCGTAGCGCAATATCATCGCTAACCTGCGTCTGCTCAGCGGCAGCAGTAGCGATCTGCTGGCTCATTGTGGTGATAGATTCTAACGCCGTTACAATTTGCTGTAGAGCTTCAGAGGCATTCTTAGACTCTGTAACAGTGCTTTCACTGGTTTCTGCACATATTTCCATTGTGTGAATGGCATTGCGAGAGCCTTCTTGCAGATTGGAGATCATATACTGAATCTCTTTTGTGCTGTCTTGTGTGCGTCCTGCTAGGTTGCGTACCTCATCAGCAACGACTGCGAAGCCTCGGCCTTGTTCTCCAGCACGTGCTGCTTCAATGGCTGCATTGAGTGCCAATAGGTTTGTTTGCTCTGCAATATCACCAATCACATCGAGCACTTTTACAATATTATTTACATCCTGATCTAGATCGGCGACCGCTTTACTCGCAGTATTTAATTGAGAAGCTAAACCTTGAATGTTTTCAACCGTGTTATGAATGAGTTTCTGAGTATGTTGGCTTTGTTTGTCAGCCTCGTCCGTATTGTTTGCGGTGTCGCTTGCTGAATTGGCAACATGGTTGGCTGAAGATGCCATTTCAGTCATCGCAGTGGCAATCATCGCCGTTGATTGCTGCTGAGATACGGTAAGATCGGCAATCGTATTTGATCGAGCTTCTACGGCAGATAACTCTGCGCGCAGTGCATGCATAGACTTCTCTAGGTTTGTCACCATAGTAGCTAGTGATTGACTCATATCTTGCACGGCACGATAGATACTTCCTCTCGGTGCCACAGTATCAAAACTGGTCTGAATGTCTCCTTGAGCGACAGCTTGAACTGCTTTGCGCACATCGTTAGGCTCTCCACCAAGTAGATGAAGCATTTTGCGAATCGAAATGATCAGGCCACTTAGAATACTTCCCGCGATAATCAGACACAGCACAAGCTGCCATTGTGCTGTCGACCAAAAACGTGCGTTAACTTCATTAAAGCCAATACCTGTACCGACAACCCAGCCCCAGTGTGGTGTTTTTTCTGCTATCGAGTGTTTTTCTTCAATGCTGCCATTTGCTTGTTTTTGGCTCCAGGTATATTCAACGATCTGACCTGTTTTGTGCCCCAATACATCTAGAATGAGTTGGCCTACGCTATTACCACTGCCATCTTTAAAGTCATGGAAGCTGGTACCGTGCAGTTGAGGGTCTAGTGGTGCGGCGATGAACATCATATTTTCATCTGCGACATAAACGTATTCGTTGTCTTTGTAGATATTGTTACGAAGTAGGCGAGTGGCTAATGCTTTCGCTTCGTCTTCCGGCATTTTGCCTTCGATAGCCATCTTTTCTACTTCGGTAAGTATGCTGTACGCACTTTTAAATAGCTCAGTAACTCGAGCTTTGTTATCAAGGTTACTTGCGACGCGAAGTGTCCATAAGCCCGTTGCGGTCAGAGCTAGGAGAGCTAGCAATATGATCGCAGATAATAAATAGGCTTGAGTTTTTAGTTTCATATTTAGCTCACAAATAAAGTGTTATCACTATGCAAGGCATAGCTAAAAGAAGAAATGTAATAACTCGGGCATCTTAGTGAAGATGAATATGCTCGGATACTAATGCGTATTGAAATTACGATGAGGATTAAATTTTTAGCGTGAAATAAGTGTTTTTGAAGAAAGGATTTAATGTTCGCTGATTTTTAGAAATGAAGTGCAGATAAATGGGAAAACGAGAAATGACGTATAAAGCAGATACAAAAAAGCCGCATCAAGTGATGCGGCTTTAAAAGTGGCTCCTCCTGCTGGGCTCGAACCAGCGACCTGCGGATTAACAGTCCGTCGCTCTACCAACTGAGCTAAGGAGGAA
>NZ_JAWOTP010000053.1:0-2263 GCF_033338935.1 Vibrio sp. Vb0598
TGTTGATTTATTCAATCCTTAGTGTTCTTTGCCTTTTGATGTGCACATTTCGTGGTTAAAAAAGATACGACCATAAGTTGTTCTTGGGCCTGAAAAAGTAAGATTCCTGACCAATATTCTTCCGTTTACCGCGTAGATCTCTCCTCAAAGTCGATTACTTTTGGCTACGCTTATAGTTCGGCTTTAAAAATTTGTAAGAGGGAAGTTGAGTTGAGATGTTTGTAGTTGAAGCGTTGAATAACTCAAGTGATGGGCAATAAAGGTAATTGATTATAAAGGATAAATTGGAAGCAGTGCAGAGCTAGGTAAGATATAAACCTAAAGGTGACGGTATGAGCATACAATCAACCATTATCGAATACGCTGTAGCAATAATAGGCTTACTTTTAACAGGCGTTGCCCTCTGAGCCCGAAAGCTCAGAGGATACATAACCTTAACGATTAATGTTGTAACGAGCGATTGCCGCTTCTTCTGACGTTACAACAGTTTTACCGATAGGCGCGAGGGAAATTACGGCCAGTTTCAGGTGTTGAAGTGCAAACGGAATACCAATAATGGTAACGAAACACGCTGCGGCGGATAGGATATGACCGATTGCCAGCCACAAACCTGCAAACACAAACCAAAGTACGTTGCCGATGACGCCTAGCGGACTCGTGCCAATATCCATTTCATTGGTTAGTTCATCACGCGAAACGGCTTCTTTGCCGAATGGGAAAAACGAAAAGTTACCCATGACGAAACAAGCTCGCCCCCACGGAATCCCGATGATGCTGATGAACGCAAGAATACCGAATAGCCACCACAGCAATCCCATGAATACGCCACCGAATAAAAACCAGATGATGTTGCCAAGTGTTCTCATCTAAAACCCTTTTTGATTTATAACTTTCTACAAAGTATGTCACACAAATCTTAACAGAGGATGAATGGGTGTGCTTTATCTTAAATAAGAAATCATTGATGAGAATACTCATTTGATAAAGGAAAGCGGAGATCATTGGGCTGCTGAAAAAAAGGCTCTCAACGTTAGACGTTAAGAGCCTTTCTGGCTAGGCGGTTGCCAAATTCAAGCGCGATACTGGCTTGTCATTGATCGGTAAGTGAATCAAAGCGGCGAGGAGTGCCAGAACGACGGTTGACCACCAGATTGGATCGTATGAACCGTAGTAATCGTAGATGCGGCCACCGACCCAAGCCCCCAAGAAGCTTCCTACTTGGTGAGTAAAGAATACCAAGCCATAAAGTGTTGATAGGTAACGAGCACCAAAAATCTGGCGGACTAATCCAGATGTGAGAGGCACGGTGCCTAACCAACAGAAGCCGATTGCACCACCAAAGATGACTGCGGTGTGCTCGGTGACAGGTAGAGTCACAAAAGCACCAATCACTACCGTGCGGATTAAATACAGCGCAGACATAACATGGCGTTTATTGAAGCGGTCCGCCATAACACCCCAGAAGTACGAACCAAAAATGTTGAAGATGCCAACATACGCCAGTGCCATTGCGGCGGTTGAGACTGGTAAATCTTTATCTGCCAGATAACTTGGTAAGTGAGTTGCAATGAACATCACGTGAAAGCCGCACACAAAGAAACCTGTATGAATCAGCCAATAACCTCTGTGAGAGAAAGCTTCTTTTAATGCTTCTTTTAGGGTTTGTGTGTCTTCCTGAACATTTGCATGGTTACTTGCTTGTGGCTTCGCAGTTCTCATGAACAATGCAAACATCACCATAAAGCTACACAGTACAGCGAATGCTTGAAGTGCGCCTTGCCAGCCAAAATCACTCAAAAGCGCTTGTGCTCCAGGGATCATGGCGAACATACCGAACGATCCCGCAGCGGTAGTTAAACCAAATGCTTTAGCTGCATGTTGTGCAGGGACAACCTTTGCGACCGCCCCTAACACAATGACGTAGCTGGTTGCGCTCAAACCAAAACCGACCAAAACGCCAAGTGATAGATACATCATGTTTGGCTCAATGGCGATAGAAGTAAGGTAAAGACCTAAAGCGTAAGAAAAGGCACCTAAAATGATAATACGCTTCGCGCCCCAACGGTCTGACGCCATGCCGACAAAAGGTTGGAATACGCCAAACAACAAGTTTTGCAAGGCAATAGCAAAGCTAAAGAACTCGCGCCCGGTCTGAAAGTAGTCTGAAATTGGCATCATAAAAATACCGAAAGATTGTCTGATCCCTAGACAAATAATCAAAATCCCTATTCCAAGCCAAACAAGAACTGGAAATCGGAAAATA
>NZ_JAWOTP010000054.1:0-2240 GCF_033338935.1 Vibrio sp. Vb0598
AGTTTGTATACGTCGCCAAGTGACGGTGAAGAAGCAGAGTTCGAGCTGATGGGTAGCCTAAAAGATGCGGTAATGAGTATTCCTGAGAACCTTGCGGGCTTGAGTTACTCTGATCCATTAGGCATTGAAGTGGGTGACCTAACAGATTCAAATGCGGTCGCAGAAGAACAAGAAGTGGATGCGTCTATCTTCGGCAACATTAAGTCTCAGTTTGTTTCTGGTCATGCCGCGTTTGCTTACTTGATCTTCATCTTGTTGTACACACCATGTGTTGCTGCGATGGGGGCGTATGTACGTGAATTTGGCCATAACTTCGCACGTTTTATTGCGGTATGGACGATGGGTTTAGCTTACCTATGTGCAACGTTCTACAATCAGTTGACGCATTTCTCTGAAAGCCCAATTACTAGTGGTGTCTGGATGGCAATTATTGTTGCAATCTTCATCGGAACTTATCACGTATTCAAACGTATTGGTAAAAAACAACATGGTGCGTTAGAGGCGCAAGTCGCATGATTTTAAATGAGCTTTATCAATATATTGCAGACAAAGGGACGGTCTCACAGTCTGAGCTGGCTAAGCAGTTTGGAATGAGTGAAGATGGCGCGGATGCAATGTTAAGCGTGTGGATCAAGAAGGGTAAAATTAGCCGCTTGGTTGATACCAATAAAGCTCGAGAAGTGATGCGTGTGCGTTATGCCGTGACAAAACAAGACGAGTTGTCACTCACTGTTACTATGTAGTGGTTCATCAACCAAAGTTTACAAATAATAAAGCCGCGTCATTTCTGATGCGGCTTTTTCGTTTCTAATCAATAGCCTTGTCGCTGGCAAGCAAATCTCATAGCGGCTGAATATTAATTAAGCTTTATGGAAGATCGAGCTTAGCGACAATACATTTCCAATACGTTTGAGAATCTCATCTTGTTCTTTTTCGCTACGAAACTCGCCGCTTGTGTTTCCCCAAATCGGCCCTGGCCATGCAACGTCGTCCTTAAAGCGTGCGATATGATGAATGTGTAGCTGCGGCACCATGTTACCAAGTGCGCCAAGATTCAACTTGTCAGGGCGGAAAGTCGCTTCGAGCGCTTGGCTTACCGCTTGTGATTCAAGTAAAAACTGTTGCTGCTCTTTCATCGGTAAGTGGTGCAATTCTTTTAAGTTGGCACGTTTAGGAACTAAGATGACCCACGGCACTGCATTATCTTTATGTAGAAGTGCAACGCAAAGAGGGAAGTGGCCGATTACTGTGGTGTCTTTTGCCAATTGAGGGTGCAGTTCAAAACTCATTGTGGATATCCGATTCATTTCAATTTGAATTAGTATACGTCAGATAAAACAAAAGGTTGACGCTTTCACGTCAACCTTTGCAATCATTCAGCTTGTGCTACTTAAGTTATCAACTTAAAAGCGGCTTACATGCGCTCTAGCGTTTCGATACCTAGTAGCGATAAACCTTGCTTGATGGTTTTCGCTGTTAGGGCTGCCAGTTTTAGACGGCTTTGCTTAACGGCTTCATCTTCTGCTACTAGAATTGGGCATGCTTCGTAGAAGCTTGAGAATTGACCCGCTAGTTCAAATAGGTAGCTACACATGATGTGCGGTTGGCCTTCACGAGCAACAGATTGAACGGCTTCTTCAAATTGTAGAAGTTTAGCGATAAGCGCTTTTTCTTTTTCGTCAGTGATTTGGATATCACCTTGAAGTTCATCCATCGCTACACCAGCTTTAGCAAAGATAGAGGCAACGCGAGTGTATGCGTATTGCATGTACGGCGCTGTGTTACCTTCAAATGCTAGCATATTGTCCCAATCGAACACGTAGTCAGTCGTGCGGTGTTTAGATAGGTCAGAATATTTAACCGCTGCCATCGCCACTGTTTTAGAGATCTTCTCTTTCTCTTCAGCATCTAGCTCTGGGTTCTTAGATTCAATCAACTGTGCAGCACGAACTTCGGCTTCATCAAGAAGGTCCGCCAAACGAACTGTACCGCCCGCACGAGTCTTGAATGGTTTACCGTCTTTACCAAGCATCATGCCGAAAGCGTGGTGCTCAAGAGATACAGACTCAGGTACGTAGCCTGCTTTACGAACGATAGTCCAAGCTTGCATTAGGTGCTGGTGCTGGCGAGAGTCAATGAAGTAAAGTACGCGGTCAGCGCCTAGTTCTTCGTAACGGTATTTCGCACATGCGATATCCGTTGTGGTGTATAGGAAGCCGCCGTCGCGTTTCTGAACGATA
>NZ_JAWOTP010000055.1:0-2096 GCF_033338935.1 Vibrio sp. Vb0598
TACCGATGGGATGACGGCGAGGAAATCCCCCCTATCATTCGTAGGCTTTGGGCTCTTGAATCTGGGCGCTATCTTCCTGATGTTACGGGGTTTTCTAAGTGGGCATTTAAGTCTGGTCATATTGTCACACCAGATGGAGCTACCTACTCTGAGGGGCAACTTCGCCACGCTCTTTTTCTGTTAGATCAGGTCTTATAATTAGCTCTGTTGGGAAATAAAAATTTGGGAGCCTTGTGCTCCCTTTTTTGTTTCTCAATTGAGCCGACAAGCGGAGATATTCTTGATTTTTGTTACCTAATTCAAATCCGCGCGTCAGCTTCACAAATATGTATAAATACGTCTTCTTACATATCCCTTGGTTGTTAGCTGCAAACGACGACTGACGACGACGATGACTGAGGAGGAGGAAATAGGAGGTGCAGCGTCATCCCCGTATAGTAATACGGGGTGAAAGTACCTTGTTTTTCCGCAAAATGTCGAATTTGTGATAACCCCCTTACTGTATTACGGGGGTAAATTAAACCTATTCATGGAGCTTTGTTGTACAATTCGACAAAATGTCGAAATAAGGTAACTTATGCATCCGTCCGAGTTTAAGCGCATTCGAAAGTCTGTTTTAAAGCTTAGTCAGTCCGAATTAGGCGATAAGCTGGATCTCTCCAATGATTCGATAAGTAGATTTGAAACGGGTAAATATCCAGTCGATAAAAGGACTGAATTTGCCCTTCTGTGGTTACAGCATTTAGAACTACCCCTAGAAGCTCCTGTAACGCCTCCTGTGCAAAAAAGTGAGGTATTAGAATCTTGCTCTGTAGATCTTCTTATTTCCCCTCCTGTGCATTCTGACGACGAAAAGAGGGATAGATTTGGTCCTGTCCCTGACTCATCAAAAAGAGCCAAGGCTAGGTCTAATCGAAAAAAGAAAAAGAAAAAGCGATAGCGCTATTTGTTCTATGGTTTGTTCTATGGTTTGTTGGTGTGAACCTCTCACAGTAGGGTAGAGGAATTTCTCACAGTAGGCTTGTGAACCTCTCACAGTAGGGCATGTGAACCTCTTACAGTAGGTTTGTGTATAAAATGCACCTAGAGGTTGTGTAAAATTACATATGGGGTTATATTCAACAGGTACAAAAAAACCGCCATTACAGGGTTGCAGCCCTAGGCGGTTTCTTTATTCATCTGAGGGATATTATGGCAAAGAAGAGCCAAAGGAGCCAGTACGATCTAATGCATCCTTTATTCGAAGCAATGAAAAAAGAAAGCTTGCCATCTACGCAGCGTTTATTGCTGCTCGGTTTGTATAGATTTGTGGACGGTGAGGGCGTTTGCTTCCCTAGCTATAAAGCTTTGATGGAAGAAACTGGGCTTTCTAACAAAACCATAGCGACCACTATCAAAAAACTTGTTGATTCTGGTTGGATTACATATGAGCCAGGTGATAAAGCAAGGAGTCAATCCAATACATATCATCTTAATCTCGAGCGTTTGGGGTTAACTACTCAATCAAAGATTGTGCCTATCGACGGTTACATTGCTCAAGATGGGACTAAGTGGGCTTGCGCTGCTGATTATTGGAAGTCCAGACAGCAAACAATTTAAATTCATAAACGCCATGCATTCAGATTGCCGTCTGAACGCATGGCTAATCATAACTAGCTTACAAGGGGCTAATCATGACTAACTCACATCCTATTGAAAAGGACGTGTTTTACAACCGTCTATCGCAATTAATCGTTTCAACTGATTTAAATCCAGTCGAACGCGTTCTATTTCTAGCCACGTTTGAATCTTGGTACAACTTTCAAAGCTATGCTGTGTACCAATCCATTTCCGAAAAAGCCATCCAAGCTTTGGAGGAATGTATTCATGCGTAGTGTTGATTGGGAGAACGCCGTTAAATTCTTTGCTCCAATTTCCAAAAGCAACAGAATCCACCCTAACTTTATCTTTAGATTTCAACACTTAGCATTAAGTGAACATCGAGCTGCTGAAATTGCTTGTGTCGATTTGGATCAAGTCTACCGATGGGATGACGGCGAGGAAATCCCCCCTATCATTCGTAGGCTTTGGGCTCTTGAATCTGGGCGCTATCTTCC
>NZ_JAWOTP010000056.1:0-2088 GCF_033338935.1 Vibrio sp. Vb0598
TGTGGTTTAGGTCGTAAAGGGTAACACCGAACTCTTCGCAGTTTTTCGATAGCGTTTCCATTTGGATACGCGCCATCTCGCCAGAGGCATTGATGTCTTTGGTTGTGGTCGAAACGTTGTGATCCATCGTGGCGAACGTTTTGCTAACCTGACGAACTTTACGGCCTTTTTCACGCAAGCCATCAAAGGCTTGTGGAGAGGTCACTTCGTGTACCAAGTGACGATCAATATAAAGAATAGGGGTTTCCCCTTCTGCCGCGACTGCAACGTGTGCGTCGTAGACTTTTTCGTATAGTGTTTGGCCCATTGCTTCCTTTCCTCGTCGTCCTTGTCACCGCAACGGGATGATCCGCTGCGGTGATGGCAAACGACAGTTATAGTTATAATGTCAGTCTGTTTATGAGTTCAAAATGTACTCAGCGATCTTGTCACCCATTTCTGATGTCGTCAGTGCAGGCTTGTCGCTTGCTAGGTCTGCGGTAAGCTCACCTGCCGAAAGTGCTTTAGATACTGCGGATTCGATATCTTGCGCCGCAGCTTCTTCGCCAAGGCTGTAACGCAGCATCAGTGCTGCAGAAAGGATCTGCGCAACTGGGTTAGCAATGTTTTTGCCTGCGATATCTGGTGCGCTGCCACCGGCAGGCTCGTATAGGCCGAACTTGCTTTCGTTAAGACTTGCTGAAGGCAACATGCCCATAGAGCCCGTGATCATTGCACACTCATCAGAGATGATGTCGCCAAAGATGTTTGAACATAACATGACGTCAAACTGGGCTGGGTCTTTGATTAACTGCATGGTCGCGTTGTCGATGTACATGTGAGACAACTCGACATCTGGGTAGTCTTTGGCAATCTCTTCCACAACTTCACGCCATAAGATAGAACTCTGCAGAACGTTTGCTTTGTCAATTGAGCACACTTTCTTACGACGTAGACGAGCAGATTCAAACGCGATTTTTGCAATACGTTCGATTTCGTAGCGGTGGTACACCTCGGTATCAAACGCTTTTTCGTTAGCGCCTTCACCCTCACGGCCTTTCGGTTGGCCGAAGTAGATGCCACCAGTTAATTCGCGTACGACGACAATATCAAAGCCTCGACCTGAGATGTCTGCACGTAGCGGTGAGAAAGCTTCTAGACCTGCGTGGATTTGCGCTGGACGAAGGTTACAGAACAGTTGGAAGTGCTTACGTAGTGGCAGCAATGCACCGCGCTCTGGCTGGTCGTTTGGTGGCAAATGTTCCCACTTAGGGCCACCAACCGAACCAAATAGAACCGCGTCAGACTCTTCACACGCTGTTACCGTACTTTCTGGAAGTGGGCAACTATGATTATCGATAGCAATACCACCAACATCATGTTCTTCGCGCTCAAATGAGATGCCATGTTTTTGCTCGATCGCATCCAGAACTTTATGCGCTTGAGCCATCACTTCTGGGCCGATGCCGTCACCAGGAAGTACGGCAATTTTGTATGATTTGTCTGTCATGTTATTCCTTTAATCTTCTAATTTTTGAGCTCAATTATTTGAAATCGTGTTGTGTGTCTCTGAGCGATAAAGCTCAGCATGACTATACCGTAGCAATCTTTTTCTGCTTCATCTCGGCAATGGTGTCTGCGCGATGGATGCTGTTGATAACATGCAATAGCGCTTGACCAGAAGCTTCTACGATATCGGTTGAAACGCCCGTACCGTGGTATTTTCTACCTTTGTAGTTGGCAATGATGTCTGCTTGACCTAGACCATCCTCACCTTCACCTTTTGCGGTTAGATCGAATTTATCTAGTACGATCTCGTAACCTGTCACGCGGTAGATACATTGGTATAGCGCATCAACCGGACCATTGCCGACCGCCGCTTCACACATTTCCGCATCACCACATTGCATCTTGATGCTGGTGGTTGCCATCACGCTGCCCGATTGCACGCTTAGGTAATTCAACTTGTAGAAGTCATCTTCTTCACGTAAGTTGGAGAAGTGCATTAGCGCTTCCAAATCGTAATCAAACACTTGGCCTTTACGGTCGGCCAGTTTCAAGAAATCGGCGTACAGTGCGTCTAGGTTGTACTCATCTTCTTTATAACCC
>NZ_JAWOTP010000057.1:0-2042 GCF_033338935.1 Vibrio sp. Vb0598
AACAATCCACGCCGATTCAGCCTGATGCCAACTGGCACGTTAATCAGCTATCCAATGGAATGAAATACCACATCTATCCAACTCAAGACCAAGAAGTTTCGGTTCGTTTGGTGATGCACATTGGTTCGTTCCAAGAAGAAGCCAATCAAAAAGGCTACGCTCACTTCGTTGAGCACATGGCATTTAATGGCAGCACACACTTTACCGGCAACGACGTTGTTAAGCTTTTTGAGCAATCTGGCGGCAGTTTTGGCGCAGATATCAACGCGTTTACCACCTATCAGCAAACCTCCTATAAGCTTGACTTGGCCAATAACGATAAGCTTGAAGATGCCCTGACTTGGATGCGAGACATTGGCGACGGTTTAGAGTTCGCTCCAGCTCAAGTTGAAAAAGAGAAAGGTGTTGTCTTGGGTGAATGGCGACGCGCCAATCCAGATGATAAGTCGTTTTCAATGCACGCGTATGAGGCTTCGATTGAAGGAACGCCTTACGCCGAACATGATCCAATCGGTACTCGTGATGCAATTGAGAACGCGACGTCAAATGGGCTGAAAAACTTCTACGAGAAATGGTATCAGCCGCAGTATGCCGAGCTGATCGTCACGGGCAATGTGGACGCTAAGTCGCTTGCTAACATCATCAAGAACAAGTTCTCGAACTGGGAAAGTACCTCAGATATCGCCATCGAAAAGCGTCGTGACATTCGACTCAATACTCAAGACGAAATTCTGCCAAGCAACTCGATGGAGTCACCAAGCTTGCATTTGGTGATTGAACGCGGCGATCTTCGTCGCGAAACGGTCGAGCAGCAACACGCAGAATGGCGAGACGAAGTGGCCATTCAACTGATTCAACAGCGTTTGATCAGTCTTCTCAATGATGCCGCCGAACCTTACCAATACGTTTATGCGCAGCCTTACTACTCGAACTACCAACGCCTGATGTCGGCGGGTATCTCATTTTCGCCTGACCGCCGTGAACAAATGCACCAAATTTTCATCAGTGCGTTGACGTCACTTCGCGATTACGGCGTGACACAAGCTGAGCTAGAGAGCATCACATCTAACTGGTATGGCGAACTGGCAAATCTTGATTCTGATTGGAGCAAACGCAAGCCAAATAGTTACGCGGAAGCGCGTATTTTCCAATTGGAGCAAGACAGCGTAAGCCAATCGAAAGAGAGCTATGCGCAAAGCTTGGCAGCTTTTTTGGATAAAACGACGCTAGAGAGCGTAAATGCGCAGTTAAAAGAGCTGCTGTCTAATCAACCAAGCTTTGTGATTGGCATGGGCAAAAGTGAAACGCAAGCGCAGTTTGCTGATGTATTCACTGCGCTCAACAGCGCCTACCTACAAGCTGGTGAAAAGCCTTCGGGCATGAACGCCAAAGCGGAAGGCTTCCTGCAACCAGCTGAGGAAGGCAGCATCGTTAGTATGCGTCAAGCTCCGGGTGGTTTTCAGGTTTACACCTTATCAAACGGTGTGGATGTTTGGTTCCAAAAAGACGCAAAAGCCGGTGGCCGTGCTTACATCTACTTCACTAGCCAAGGGGGTAAAGCCGCTCTAGATAAATCGCTTTATCCAGCCTACGAACTGGCTGCCATGACCGCTGTTCGCAGTGGATTAGGAGAGTTTTCTGGCTCAGAGCTGGATGCCTATTTACGTACGAACAACATCGCTTTTGGTCCAATACTCGAGCCAACAGTGCATGGCGTTCAGGTTACGACGCAAAAAAATCGTCTAGTTGAAGCTTTGAATGGCTTGTACAACCTTTCGACCGAAATCAAGGTTGATGAGCGTCAGCTTGCCGCGGTGAAACAAGAGTTTAAGCAAGAGCGCAGCGCTTTCTTGGAATCGCCTATGGGTACGCTTATCCAAGTAGCGAACACCAGCGCTTATACGCCGGATAGTCGTCATCGTTTACTGAGCAGTGATGGTGCCGATACCGTCACGCCAGAGCAGATTCTTGCGGTGCATGATCAACTATTTAAAACTGATCACGGTTACAAAATGGTGATTGTTGCAGACGTTGAGCCTGAG
>NZ_JAWOTP010000058.1:0-2038 GCF_033338935.1 Vibrio sp. Vb0598
GCTTTGATGAAGATTACGACATGGCAGGCAAGCTAAAAGGGGTCGATGTGATTTTTGGCGGCCACTCTGACCATGGCTTATGGAAGCCTGTCGTGCACCCAAAAACGGGCACAGTTATCGGCCTCACTTTCGGCCAAGGTAAATACTTGGGTTACACTAAATTCGTTGTAGACACCGAAAAGCACGACGTAAAACTGCTAGACGGAAAACTGATCCCTGTCGAGTCAGACAAACTTGAACGCGACAAGAAAACCAGCGATCTTATCGCCAATGCTCGCAAACAATACCCAGATCTTGGTCAGCAGTTGGCGACCATTAATGACACGGCGTACCGACGTTATTATCGCGAATCCAACGTAGGTAATTTAGTAGCAGATATGATGCGCGAAGCCGCTAAAGCGGATGTGGGTATGATCAGCTCGGGCAGTATTCGCGTTGACCTTAACAAAGGCCCAGTAACGATGGAAAACGTAATGGATCTTTTCCCATTCACAGATAAACTTTCCGTCGTAAAACTCAACGGCGCACAGCTGAAAGAACTGTTGGAGTACAGCTACACCTTGCCTTACGGTCTGGCACAATTCTCCGGTATTGAAGCGCACTACGACAACGCAAAACCGCAAGGTAAACGCCTGCTCAGCCTGAACGTAAATGGCAAACCAGTGAACGACTCGCAATCATACAAAGTGGCCACTTACTCTTACGCAGCGAGCGGGGGCGACGGTTATCATGTATTTGAAAAAGGCACGTTAGAGTCGCAAGGCGATTCAGTCACCCAAGTATTGATTGACCAATTTAAAGCCAAGAAAGACGTTATCGTTCCGGCGCTGGGTCGCCAAGTGGATGTCAGCGTCAAAGAGTGAGTCTCTGACAAATAACCTCAAAGGATAAGCACCATGACTTTTCGTCGAGAATACAATGGCTGTAAATCATTTGGCTGCCCTAATTGCGGCGTACCTGATCTCAGTTTGTATTCGCGCTCAAATCGGCTCGGCTACGACGCGTGGCATTGCCCTGAGTGTGGGGCTTATCCTCCGGTTTTGATTAACGAGCCGATACTCGCATTGGCTCATCAACTACAACAGCAAACCTTTGAGTTGAAGCTATTGCCTCATTGCGAATGCCGATTACCTGCTTGGCAACGTTACGGGAGAACCGCCGTCGGTAGCCCAAGAGTAAAGTGTCGCTGCTGTCAAAAAACCGCAACGCTGCTGAACCCAATCAAAGAATCCCACACACTCCAACCACTGCTTGATGCTCTATTAGCCGAGGTTTCACCCAAAGATTTACAGTATAAACTGGGCTTAAATCATCGCCGTTTTTCACAATCTCTTGAGCGTTTAGCAAGTATGCTGGACACTTTTAGTCGCTTATACGAACGTCACTTATCGTTCTCGAATATCCAAACTCGCTCCTTTGTTCAAGTGGCGCGCTCTGGTTTTCGCCACCATGGCCGAGAACAACGTGCAGCGCATGTTTGGACACTATGCAGCGCCGATGCCCAAACGGGTTACGTGCTTTTGCTCAGTGACAACGCTTGGTTTCCTCAGACAGAGATGTCAGAGCACGTCATTCCTCAACCGCTTTGGGAGCCAAGTCGTTACCAATTAATGCAGCAAGAAGAAGCGCCAAACGAATCAGATGTATTTCTCCAAGCACAGCGCACTTACGACAAAATTCTTAGCCGCAGCCAATTTGACCAACTCGCTTACTGCGATGGTTCGCACGCGAAATCAAAAGAAGTGCTACTCACTCGCCCTGTTTTTACTGCGCACGCGCACATGCAAAACTTGGCGAAATACTTTGCGAACAAAGTGCCGAAACGCTTTGTCCTCGAACATGAAAGCTTTTTACGAGGGGCAGCGATCACCGCTTTTACCTCCGCCATTAAGCGGGGCACGACGCAACTCTATTATTGCCATATTGGACAAAGTGAGGAAAACCTGAGCTTAAATCGTGCAAAGCAAAAGATGAGTTGGTGGGATGAAACGTGGCGTCGTGGAAACATCCAAAATCAATATGGGAGTTGGCAAGTGGG
>NZ_JAWOTP010000059.1:0-2016 GCF_033338935.1 Vibrio sp. Vb0598
CAAGGCTGGGTCGTTTTCTCTGTCTCTGTGCCAAAACAGAGTGTAAGCCATGGGCGGGAATTCAAGCGGCAATGGCAAGACCACCAAGTCGAGCGGTTTGGCAGCCAGTTGCACAAAATGGCTCGGCGCGGTAAAGATGAAGTCGGTGTAAGAACACAAGCTGGCGGCACTATTGAAATCTGGAACGGTGACTGCAATATCGCGCTCTGCGCCAATGTCCGCTAAACGATAGTCCAACAACCAACGGTCGTTTCCATCACATCGCACTTGTACGTGACGAAGTGCGAGATACGCTTCGAGGTTCCACTTCTGTTTTAGTGCGGGGTGGTTTTTACGAATGATGCACATCTGATGGTCGCGATAGATTTCGAGTTCGCAAATATCATCCGGTGGCAGCAGGGTAAGCTTTGCGTCATTGATGTCGATGTCTTTACCAGTTAATCCCAAATCTAACTCACCACGCTGCAACATTTTGAAGGTGTTATCTGACCAAGGATGCGTGCTGATGGTGACGCCGGGCGCCTGTTGAAAAATCGCTGGTAAGAAATGCGGCAAGATTAATGGGTAGACACTTTCCACGGCTGCAATTTGAAAACGGTATTCACTGCTTTGGGGCGAAAACTCTTCTGGCTGGGTCAGCACTTCTAATTGGTTAATCAACAGATCCAGTTTCGGTTTGAGGAACAATGCACGTGGTGTTGGCGTTAATCCATGTGAGTTACGCGTAAACAATGGATCATCAAACTGAATACGAAGTTTGGCTAATGATTTGCTCACCGCGGATTGGCTAAGGCACAGTCGATGCGCTGCTCGAGTCACGTTAAGCTCTTCAATTAACACTTTAAAACAGACCAGTAAGTTCAGGTCGAGACGAGCGAGCTTTTCTATGTTCACGGTGAATTTCCTCTGGGGAATAATGGTCATGATTATACATCATTTCCATTCATATCATCAGATGATTAAGCTCTCTGCAAAGTTCTTGTTCAATTTGGAGTGTTGTGTGTCTAGCCATATTTCTAATAGTAAAAAACAAATGGCGTTGTTGACCCTTTTGGTTCTTTTCAGTCCGCTTGCGATTGATATCTATCTACCTGCGTTACCTCTTATTGCTTCAACTTTTCAGGTAGACAATGCGCTAGCACAAGACACGATTACATGGTTCCTATTTGCTATGGGTGTTGGCCAACTGTTTGCTGGCCCTTTGGCAGATAAACTCGGACGTCGAACTGTTGCATTGGGCGGCATCACTATCTACGCAATGAGCGCTTTATTGGCGTGGAGTGCTCAAAATATTGAGTGGATGTTGATGTCTCGTTTGCTACAAGGCTTAGGTGCTTGTGCGACATCGGTAGCAGCCTTTGCAACAGTTCGCGATATTTTCGGCCCAGAGAAAAGCGGCAAGATGATCAGCTACCTTAATGGTGCGATCTGCTTTATTCCTGCACTGGCCCCAATCTTAGGTAGCTGGTTAACACAGCAATTCGATTGGCGTGCAAACTTCAGCTTTATGGCTGGTTTTGCGGTTGTCTCAGGAACGTTGATGTTCTTGATGATGAAGGAAACCAACCCTGCAACCGAGAAACAAGCGGTATTCAAGGTAAGTCGTTACTGGTCGGTACTGAGCACGCCATCTTTCATTTTCCACGCGTCACTATGTTTGATGGCCATGGCGGTTATCTTAGCTTACGTGACGTCAGCACCGTCGGTATTGATGACAGGCATGGGCCTTTCAATGAATGAGTTCACATTCTGGTTTGGCATTAACGCGGTCATCAACATCGCTGGCTGTATGTTGGCACCGAAGTTCATGGAACGTTTTGGCACACACAACACGCTTGTGGTTGGTATCTCGACGTTGGCTCTGGCTGGTGTGGTGATGCTGGTGATGAATGGCCAAAACACGGCGCTGTCGTTCATGCTGCCAATCTTTATGTCGTCCGTTGGTTTTGCTTTGATTCTTGGCGGCGCCGCGGGCAAGGCGTTGGAACCATTCGGTGATAAAGCGGGCACAGCCGC
>NZ_JAWOTP010000060.1:0-2010 GCF_033338935.1 Vibrio sp. Vb0598
AAGGTGCACCGTAGAGAGCGAACGCAGCGATGAAAGCCAAACTTAAAGCGGTCGGCAAACTGCAACAAATGGAAGAAAAGCAGCGTGATAGGGTCGGGCAACAGCTCGACGCTATGCGTCAGCGTCACAATCATCTTTCAACGCAGTTGCAACAACTTTCAGCTCTCAAAGGACACGCTGGTCAATCGGCGTTGTCCTCTCCGTCTTTGAATAGCGCGGCGTTGATGAACTTCAACCGCGTTGATCAGATGCTGCAAAGAATGCTTCGTCACCACGAGCAAGAACAAGCGGTGATGCAAGCTGAATGTGCATCAGTACAAAAAACGTTAGAACACAAACACGCTCGCGTTCAAGGCTTGGAAAAGGTATTAGAGAGATGGCGTACCAAGCAAAATTATGAGAAAGCCAAAAAAGAGCAAAAGCTGATTGAAGACATCATCAACTCTCGCGTGAAACGCAAAACGTTGTAAGCGTTTTGCGTTTATTTTTATCTAGTAAAGAGAAACGTTACGTCGTCTTTCTGCGTCGCAGCCACCCTAATAATCCTCCAAAGAACAACAACCCTGCACCTATTGCACCACCGCTGCCGTTGTCGCTAAATCCTGAAACATTAGTGTCTTCTGGATCAAAGCCCGAATCACCTTCACTATGGTAATCCTCTAAGGCTGCTAAGCTCGCGTTATAAACGGTTTTGACCCCAGAACTGGTTCTTGCCTCTATCCACGAGGTGTAATTCAGAATCTCTGTGAAGACGCTCGGAATGGCTGCCGACTCACAAATGGATGAGCCGTAGCTCACAATCCCGATTTGCTGATACATACCGTTGCTGTCTTGATAGGTGAGTGGGCCGCCAGAGTCCCCACTACATATTCCGGTATAGCTGCGGTCTGGAAAGCCATTTGCACAAATGTTTTCTTGGTCGTTATACCCCACAACGAGAGAAGCACATTGGGCATCAGAAAGCGGTTGAACCTCCGCCCATCGCAAATAGTTCGGGCCGCTGGTGTCGGTCGTGGACGTTTGTCCCAATCCAAAGATTTGATAAACCGATTCGCCGCTGTAATCGCCAAAATCTTGAGGCAGAGTGATGGACTGAACGTTATCGGTAATTGGTCGGGTTAACTCCAATACCGCCAAGTCATTAATCCATAGGTCATTAGGATCATAGTTGGGATGAATCGTAATAGTGCGAACGTCTTTGAACTCTTCGACATAAACATCGTTCATGGTTGGATTTTTTACCAGAACACGGAGGTCATTTGCTGTCCAACCGTCAGTAAAAACCGAGGATTCTACGCAGTGGGCTGCCGTTAATATGAAACGATCATTAACGATAGAACCACCACAAATATTCGCGAATTGTCGGTCGCCCGTTTTGTGTAAAATTAGCCGAGCAAAGAAGGGGAGCTGATTTTGAGACGCTTGCTGGCCTCCAATAATCGCGGTTGAAATGCCTTGCTCGTCAAGCTCCGCCCCGTCACTGGCATTACCCACTGCTGGTACAACGAGACAAGCCCCAATCACTACTCTATGAAACAATCGCATAGCCTCATCCTTGAGTTTTTTCGCACTCTATTTACTTTAGCCGAGAGTTCACCAAGCTCAAGTTAACGTATTGAGTAACAGGCTCAGTTACGCAAATTCTTGTTTTAACCACGAGCGCAATAGGTGAAAGCTTTCTTGCTTGAGCTTATGCGGTGGGCATACAAAATAAAGCTGCTGATTAGGATTGATCACAGGTTCACCAAGTTCGATCAGCTGACCGTCCTTGATGTCGTCTTTCACAAACAAACGGTGAGTCACCAACACCCCCAAACGACGCGTAGTTGCCTGTACCGCTTGAATCGACATATTAAAAGTGATCGGCTTTTTGTTTTTTGGACGAGCGACTCCTATCGCGTCTGACCAGACTTGCCAATCGTGTTTTCTGCGCTCATTCGTGACCTCAATGAGCGGATACGTCTTTAAGATGTCAGAAAGGTTAACTGGATTGCAGTGGTCGATGAGATC
>NZ_JAWOTP010000061.1:0-2004 GCF_033338935.1 Vibrio sp. Vb0598
AAGATGTGGCGTATTTTCTTACGTCGTCTTGATCTTCGCCAGCACCGTAAAATCATCGTCATTGATGATGAAATCGCCTATACAGGGTCAATGAACCTTGTCGATCCTGCATACTTTAAACAGAGCAGCGGCGTTGGGCGTTGGATCGATATCATGGTGCGAGTTACAGGGCCAACCGTAAACGTGCTGAGTGCGATTCACTGCTGGGACTGGGAAGTAGAAACGGGCGAACGTTATCTGCCGAAGTTGCCGGAGTGCAAAATTGACAACAGCAAATACCAACATCCGATTCAGGTGGTTCCATCTGGCCCCGGCATGCCAGAGTATTTGATTTATCAAGTGCTTACTTTGGCAATTAACCAAGCCAATCGTTCGGTACGAATCACAACACCGTATTTTGTACCTAATACCGACTTGCTTGAGACGTTAAAAATGACGGCGCAGCGCGGTATTGATGTTGAGCTGATCATACCGCACAAAAATGACTCACTTATGGTTCAGTGGGCATCGCGCGCTTTCTACAGCGAACTTTTGGCCGCTGGCGTGAAAATTTACGAGTTCTATGGTGGCTTGCTGCACACCAAATCGGTCGTTATCGACGACCAGTTCTGTTTGGTTGGTACGGTGAATATGGACATGCGCAGCCTGTGGCTGAACTTTGAAGTCACTCTGGCTGTCGACGATGAAGAGTTCACCAAGCAATTGTCATGGTTGCATGATGGTTATATCAAGCAATCTCATCCTGTCGTTTTGGACGAGTGGGAAAAACGTAGCCTTTATTCTCGTTTCCTTGAGCGTGTGTTCTACCTCTTCAACCCATTGCTCTAAATCAGTGACCATTTCAGTTCAAACCTCCAGTAATGAGAGTCCATGCTGGAGGTTTATTTTATCTGCGTCTTACTTTTCGCATCGACTATTCTGTGCTTTCCCCAATACGTCTCATGTAATCATCGCTACCACACGGCGCTCTAAACGTTCAATCCAAACGGTTATTGGTCGATATGTGACTTTTCCCTTGCAAACCCTATGTCGTCCATGTTTTAAATAATCCAAATTGTAATATTTAAGACAGGGAATATTTATGTCAGAGGGCAAAAAGACCAAACTCATTACCGCAGGCCGCGATAAGAAGTGGACCAACGGCGTGGTAAACCCACCAGTACAACGCGCTTCTACTGTCGTGTTTAATACTGTTGCAGAGAAAAACCAAGCCGCAATAAACCGCGCAAACAAAACGCTGTTTTACGGACGTCGTGGCACTAACACTCACTTTGCTTTTCAAGACGCAATGGTCGAGATCGAAGGCGGCGCGGGTTGTGCTCTTTACCCTTGTGGAACGGCAGCCATTTCTAACGCGATCCTTTCTTTCGTCGTAGCTGGCGACCATATTTTGATGGATGATACGTGTTACGAACCAACACGTGTTTTCTGAGACGTGATCAAGAAAAAGATGGGCGTAGAAACCACTTACTACGATCCGATGATCGGCGAAAACATTCGTGATTTGATTCAACCAAACACCAAAATACTGTTTCTTGAATCGCCGGGGTCAATCACGATGGAAGTTCAAGACGTTCCAACCATGGCGCGCATCGCTCACGAGCACGATATCATTGTGATGCTCGATAACACGTGGGGCGCAGGCGTGAACTTCTCACCTTTCGAGCATGGCGTGGACATTTCTATTCAAGCGGCGACAAAGTACATCGTTGGACACTCTGACGTCATGCTCGGCACCGCAGTAGCGTCTGAGAAATACTGGGATCAGCTTCGCGAACAAAGCTACCTGATGGGTCAATGCGTTTCTCCTGATGACGCTTACCTTGGCCTACGTGGCATTCGCACTTTGGATGTTCGCTTACGCCAGCATGCTGAAAACAGTTTGAAAGTCGCACAGTGGTTGGCAAACCGCCCTGAAGTGGATCATGTTCGTCACCCTGCCCTAGAGACTTGCCCTGGTCATGAGTTCTTTGAGCGTGATTTTACTGGCGGCAATGGCTTGTT
>NZ_JAWOTP010000062.1:0-1945 GCF_033338935.1 Vibrio sp. Vb0598
CGCGGCTTCTAGTTCTGCACGCGCGCCTAGCAATGTTGCTGTCAACGCATCAAATTCCGATTGGGAGATGCTGCCACGAGGAAGCAGGTTTTTACCGCGTTGGTGATCAAGCTCTGCCTTTTTAAGCGAAGCTTTTGCTTGTGCTAACGCTGCTTTCGCACTTGCCACTTGTGCTTCAAAAGAAGAAGGTTCAATAGAATAAAGAAGCTGACCTTTTTCTACCATTTGTCCTTCTTCAAAATGACGAGCTTGTAAATAGCCTGAAATCTGTGCTGTGATATTGGTATCTTCTACCGCTTCAATTCGACCGATATATGATTTACTCGGTTGGTAGTCGATTACCGTGACATCCTGAGTTACGACAAGAGGCGCTTGGCTCTCTCTTTGGGCATTATTCGCTTCTCCGCATCCTGCAAGGATAGCTGTAGCCGCCATTAATGCGACAAGTGGTTTCTTTTGCATGTATTTACCGTCTTTATGGAACAGGATATTGTTGAAAACACACTAACCTTACAGACAGTAGATTCCGAATTCTCCTACATAAATTGCGTAAAATGTTTCTAAATGTAATTAATTGAAACGAGCCGAAATAAAGTTGATGCATTTGAAATCATTTTCAGATCTTCATTCACCCCACAACATAAGCAATCTCTAATCATTAATGTGATGTATGACTCATTCGCTTGCCAATTTTGACCAATAAACTCATCAATAAAGGCGGAATTGTTGCTTAGAGCTGAACAAACTCTCCCCGATTAACCATGAAAACGAATCGCTTTCACTGTAATGCTCGTATTTCGACTATTTTTTTAAAAAAAATGGGTTATCATTCAGATAATTCAAAGCCTTCGACCGAGAGGATGAGCATGATTTCTAAATGGGCGAAACGTTTTTACCAAATGGCTGAACTGGTGGCGTCTTGGAGTAAAGACCCTTCAACGCAGGTAGGTGCGGTGATCACTAAACAGAACCGCATTGTTTCTGTCGGCTTTAACGGTTATCCACACGGTGTTTCGGACAGTGTAGACACCGACGAACGTGAACTGAAATACTTAAAAACTCTGCATGCAGAAGAGAACGCAATTCTCTTTTCAAAACGCGATTTGGATGGTTGTGACATTTGGGTAACGCACTTCCCGTGCCCAAACTGCGCTGCAAAGATCATTCAAACAGGTATTTCGCGCGTTCACTGCCCAGAACAGTCTGAAGACTTTCTATCTCGCTGGGGAGATAAAATCCAAGTGAGCCAAGATATGTTTGATCAGGCGGGTGTTGAGGTAGATTGGCTACCGCTAGACGACATCAATTTCGAGGATAAAGACGTTCGTTAGTCCTTCCCAAAACTACAAAGCCCAGACACACAAATTGTCTGGGCTTTTTTGTATCGATGCCACCCATTCAATTGAATTGAGTGGGTGAACGTTTCATCAACCGTGTTTTTTAGCGGTAAGTTCAGCGATTTTTACAATCACAAGGACAGATTTTTCCATCATCTCTACAGAGATAAATTCATGGATACCATGAAAGTTGAAACCACCGGTGAAGATGTTAGGGCAAGGCAATCCCATAAAGGATAACCGCGCGCCATCCGTACCACCACGAATCGGTTTGATCAACGGTTCAACATCACACGCTTCCATTGCCTGTTTCGCTAATTCGATAATGTGAGGGTACGGCTCAACCATTTCTCGCATGTTGTAGTAACTGTCGGTAATGTTAAGTTCGACAGAACCGTGTTTCAGACCTGCGTTCATTTCATCGACAAGTTTTTGCATCAGCGCCTTACGCTCTTCTAACCCTTCACGGTCAAAATCGCGGATGATGTAACCAAGTTCACTGCGGGCGATACCCAGTTCTCCCGATTTCAGATGGAAGAAGCCCTCATACCCTTCGGTGGTTTCAGGGGTTTGGTCTGCTGGCATTTTAACTTGGAATTGCGCCGCTA
>NZ_JAWOTP010000063.1:0-1929 GCF_033338935.1 Vibrio sp. Vb0598
ATCGTGATAATCCAATCCTGCGCGGCGGCCTTTTTTCTCTTCCAGATCGAAACCCAGCGGTTCAATCAAATGCAGGTTTGCACCGCAGTTGGCACAAAGTCGAATGATGTTGCCGGTGTTCGGCGCGATTTCTGGTTCGTATAAAGCGATATCAAACATGGTATTGAAATAGAGTTGGTCAAAGAGAGGGGCAGTATATACCCAAGTGCAGCGACTTGGGTACAAAAGAGGACTTGGCGCTTATCAACCTTCCCCCTTCATCGTTAGCGGTTACACGAGCGCGCGAGCGTAGTTCTCTTCGACGGCGCGCCAGTTCACCACATTCCACCAAGCGTTGATGTATTCTGGTCGACGGTTCTGATAACTGATGTAGTACGCGTGCTCCCACACATCTAATGCAAGGATAGGCTCGCCGCGTACATCGGCCACGTCCATTAACGGGTTATCCTGATTGCTGGTGGAGGTGATGTGGATGTCGCCATCTTTCACAACTAACCATGCAAAGCCAGATCCAAACGTATTAACGGCTGCTTGAGCGAATTCGTCTTTGAACTTTTCGAAGTGACCAAACTTGTCGTTGATGGCTTGCGCAAGTGCGCCTTGTGGTTTACCGCCTCCTTCTGGCGACATGCAATTCCAGTAAAGGATGTGGTTGTAGTAGCCGCCGCCATTGTTGCGAATGGCTGGGCTATGTTGCGAAACGGCTGCGAAGATTTCGTCTAGCGATTGTGTTTCAAGATCACTGCCTTGCACGGCGGTGACGAATTTATCGAAGTAAGTCTTGTGGTGTTTGCTGTAATGCACTTCCATGGTTTTTGCGTCGATGTATGGCTCTAACGCATCGTATGGGTAAGGCAGAGCGGGAAATGTATGTGACATAGTAAATCCTCCTTAATCGGAGGATTTACTCTAATGTTAATGAAAATCATTATCAACTGAAATCTTGTAGGGTTATTTGCCTACTTTGACTAAAGGCAGCGTGATGGAGACGCGCAAACCTCCCAGTGGGCTGCGGCTCGCGACTATCGTACCGCTGTGCTGACGAATCGCACTTTCGGTGATGGTTAACCCTAATCCTGTGCCGCCAGAGTGACGATCACGAGCGGTAGACACACGATAGAATGGACGGAAAATCGCTTCTAACTCTTCATCCGGCACACCATCACCGTTGTCATCGACGGTAATCGTCAGTGTGTCAGTCTTGTCTTGAATGTCTATCTGCACTTCATCTTTTCCGTAATAAATCGCGTTGCGGATGATGTTTTCTACCGCGCTCATCAACAGTTTTGGGTTGCCTGAGATATGTCGCTCAGGGATCTCTGAATAGCGGAGTTTTTTACCCATTTGCTCGGCTTCAAACTTCGCATCTTTAATGATCTCTTCCCACAAACTTTCTATTGGCTGTGTCTCGCGTGTCATGTGGCTGTTCACCTGCATGCGCGAGAGCTCAAGCAATTCGCTGATCATCTGCTCAAGGCGCTGCGCTTCGGTATCAATGCGAACCAACTCAGGGCTGTCACCCTGTTTGCGCGTCGCTAATGCGCTGGCCATGCGCAATCGAGTGAGTGGCGAGCGTAATTCGTGAGAAATGTCCGACAGTAAACGCTGCTGACCTGAAGTCATCTGCTTCACCGCTTCGACCATTTGGTTGAAGCTGCTGCCCGCTTGACGAAATTCTGCGGTGCCTTTTTCAAGATTCGGATCGATGACGAACTCACCTTTTGCTACTCGCTGCGCGGCGGCTTCAAGGCGTCGTGCGGGTTGGCTCAGCGCCCAAGCAAGCCACAGCAGTAATGGCGTGCTCACCAGCATCACGGCCAACAGTAACTGGAATGGGTGGTCGAAGAGACGCAGCAGCAGCGGTGGTGGTTCGTTCCATTTAAAGCCAACGTACATCAGCAGTTCAGAGTCGGCCAGAACGATTGGCAC
>NZ_JAWOTP010000064.1:0-1927 GCF_033338935.1 Vibrio sp. Vb0598
TCCCAACTTGTGATGGTGCCACGTAGGTACAGTGCTGTTTCACCAAACGTTGGTGCATCCGCAGATTTGGTTACGGAAACCACAGGTTTTTCCACTTTCTCATCTTGAACGTATAGCGCGTTCAGTGTGAAGTTGTACTTGCCTGTTTCTGCGACGGTGAGTTTACAGTTTTCCTCTGCGCCTAGCTCCAGAGAGCCGCTGCCCACTGTTGCCACAGAACAACCGATGTTCGGATTTGCCCAACCTGTGTCTGCAAATTTGAACTCGTGGCTGCCTGCTTCAAGTACGCCTGTTACTGAGTACATGCCGTTGCCAATGAAAGTCATAGCCCAGTCGCTGTTGTCTGACCAATTGTTCATTGTGCCTTTCACGTAAACCACGGTTTCACCGAAAGGAGGAATGCTCGATACGTCTTTGTTGTCCGTATTGACTGGCAGACCCGCACCTTGCGCGCCGTCTTGTGGCTGTACGAATACCGCAGTAGTCAGTGCTGGCACAGTGAAGGTTTCATTTGCGAAGCTTGCGCCTTTCACGATGTCATCTGCAGAGTTTTGTTGAACTTCATGCAGCTCGAAACCTGTCGCGCCTTTCACGACAAATGATTTCTCTGATGATGTTGAGTTCACCACAGCAACGATCGCATCGTATTTCGAATCCAAATCGGCACCTGCTGATTTACCATCGTCGATAGACATAACGATCAAGCCTTCCACTTGGTCTTTACCAACGTTGCGGAAGTCAACACGGTTCATGACTTCTTGAGCGGTATCTAAGCGGAACAGTTCACTTGAACTACGGATTTTTAGTAGTTCTAGGAATTGTTGTTTGGTTAGCTCAATGTCGGTTGCATCTGGCTTCGCTGTCGTATCAGAAACGATCTTCTTGATCAGCTCCCAGTTTGCGCCGTCTTTGTCTTCACGAGGCAGACCTACGTTCCAGTTGTTGTCACTGCCGTTGAAGAAGACGCGGTTGAACCAGTCACCAGAATCGTAAGAGTCACGCTGCATCGATTTAGAACGCAGAAGCTCAGAACCCATGTGGATGAATGGGATACCTTGGCCAAGCATTACTGTTGATAGCGAGACTGATTGCATGCGTGCACGATCTGCAGAAGGAGTCGCAGTCGCAATCTTGTACGCGTTGTTATCCCACAGTGTTTGGTTATCGTGCTTAGACACGTACGAGATGTTTTCTGATGGCACTTTTGTGTAGCCTGCAGGCGCACCATTGTAATCAACGTTCTTACCTAGTTTTGTGTCGCCTTTGTAATCTAGAAGAACGAAGTCAGCCAAGTTACCCGCCATGCCTAGACGAACCAAATCTTGGTTGTGTAGACGACCATTCACCGATTCTGCGTCCACTTTGGTTTCTTCATTCGCGTAAGCCGCGTTACCAAAACCTTGGTTGAAGCGAAGTGGGTGCTTACCTTCTGAATCGACACCGCCATCAAATGGGCTACCGCCACGAACAGCGTCACGCAGACGATCCGAGAACGTACCGATTTCAGTGCCAGCCATGTTTAGCTGAGTGGCTTGATCAAAACGAGCGTTGTTAGACACTTCACCGAAGTCCCAACCTTCACCGTAGAACAAGGTGTTTTCGTCAATCTTACGGATTTGCTCAAGCGCGTAGACCATCACATCTTTTGGCTGGTGGCCCATCAAGTCGAAACGGAAACCGTCAACTTTGTAGTCGTCCGCCCACACTTTCAATGAGTCAACCATCAGTTTACCCATCATCAAGTTTTCTGTTGCAGTGTTGTCACAACAGGTTGAGTTTTCTACGCCGCCAGTGTTGACGTTAAGACGGTGGTAGTACCCTGGGACGATTTTATCTAGAACGGATTTGTCGTTAATGCCAGAGGCATTGGTGTGGTTGTACACCACGTCCATGATCAGCTTCAGCTTCATTTTGTGCGTTGCTTGCA
>NZ_JAWOTP010000065.1:0-1917 GCF_033338935.1 Vibrio sp. Vb0598
AAGCACCGTGCAAGTCGTAAGACATGATGTTTACGTAGTCTAAGTACTTAGTTACATCGAAGGTTTCCATACCGCGTAGCAAGTAACCAGACGATGGCGCTGCGATAGTCAGCATGTAATGCGTACCATCTTGAGCAGAAGCTGCATCTAGTTTTTCACGAAGTACTTTCATCAGCTCTTGGTAAGAAGCCCATAGGTACTGACGACGTGGTTCCATGAAGTCTTTGTCGTAAGGGTTACCAGCACCAGCCATTGATGTTGGGTATTCGTAGTCGATATCCAGACCATCGAACTTGTACTTACGCATCATTTCAACTGCAGAAGCTGCGAACTTCTCAATGCCAGCATGGTTTATAGAACCATCAGCATTGGTCGTCATTGTGTAGAAGCCACCATCAGCAACACGATCGCCATTTGCATCGAAGTGACCGCCAGTTTCAGCCCAACCACCAATCGAGATTAGCGTCTTAACATCGTGTTTTTGCTTGTAAGTTGCTAGTGCACCAAAGTGACCTTTGAAACCAAGCGTAGGATCGACTTCAACACCTGGCCATGTTTTGCCAGTTGCAGCGTTGTTCGGATCATTAACATCGCCAACGTTCACTTTACCGTCAGAACCGATGCTCACAAACGCGTAGTTGATGTGAGTTAGCTGTTCCCAAGGAATGTCTTTAACAAGGTAAGTCGATTGTGGGTCGTCACCTGCGCGCCAGCTCGTGAAGTAGCCGATGACACGACGTGGGTGATCCGCACCCATTTTCTCACGACCTTCTTCGTCGTAGATTGAACAGTAAGGTACGTCCACGCCTGTTGTTTGGTAAAGACCGTCAGGACGACAGTTAGATGCCACAGCACCACCATTTACAGTTAACGTAGCAATTGCAGAGTCTGTGCTTGCACCTGCGTTATCTGTCGCTTTCGCGTATACCGCTAGAGCGCCCGCTTTTGAAGGCGTTACGTCTAGTGTGTAAGGGGCAGCTGTTGCTGTGCCAGCTAATGCGCCAGCAACGTAGAAGTCAACTTTAGCAACGCTACCATCCGCGTCTGCTGCGTTAGCAGTAAGCGTAACAGTACCGCCTAAGTCGATTGAAGTAGCTGAAAGCGCAACATCCACTGTAGGCGCTTCATTACCTGGTTGAGCTGAAGCAATCGTAAGCGTTACTGAACTTGCAGTACTTACCGCGCCAGCGTCATCATAAGATTTAGTTGAAAACTCGTGTACGCCTTCAGTTGCAGTCCAAGATGCAGTGAAAGGAGCCGAAGTAGACTGACCAACTAAAGCACCATCAACAAAGAATTCAACTTTGCTAATTGTGCCATCAGTGTCTGCAGCATCTGCGGCTAGGTTAACCACTTCACCAGCGGTGATAGATGCCGACGCAGAAGGAGCGGTTAGAGTCACCGTCGGGATTTCATTTTGTGGTGGATCAACAGGACCTGTTCCATCACAAGCACCAAGAGATTCCCACTCGCCCCACTGGCCAGCTTGTGCAGGGTTATTGTTTTGCGTCCAGTAACGCGCTTTGTATGCGTTACCTTCGTGCTGAACTTGGTCGCCGCCATTATAAACTTTTGACGAATCCCAAACTTCTAGAGGGGCACAATCAACCGCTGCGTAGCTGTTGAAGGCCAATAGACAAGATGCAGTCAGCGTACTTAGCGTAAAGACACTTTTCACTGCTTTCCCGTTTTTAAGGTGCATAATCGCTCTTCCTTAAGTTATTGTTAAAACAATATTAAACGTGTTTGAAACAACACGTTCTTACTTTTATTTCGACGTAAAATAACTTAAGTACAAGTTGGAAATTTCACACTATGTATTTGCGAGTTTTCAACACCACCTCTCAAGAATCCACTAAATGGTTGCAACAAAATACCTATTATTTGGCACCAGTAACTAATTTTATAATCCGAATA
>NZ_JAWOTP010000066.1:0-1908 GCF_033338935.1 Vibrio sp. Vb0598
TTTTCCCTAGTGGCAACATCATGATCTTGTCTAACGTGTCTACAGCACTGATAACGTCCGATTCAAAATCAAGGCTCTCTGCACCTATCATCGCTTCAATATGATTTGCTTGGTTATTGGTATCGACAATTAACTTTGAATTCCATTGATAACTCAGGAACCAAAGGGCAGAAGCACCAACAAGAACACCAGCACAACCCACGTATATGCCCGTACGCATCCATCCAGATTGCTTTTGATAGTGGCGGTTAACGGTACCTAATAATTGCTCTTTAAAGATGACTCGCTCAAAAAGATTTTTAACAAAATAGCTATGTGAACTGTTAACGTTTGTCGCTAAAGGCAACCTCCCTAGTCCCAATCCATTAGTTGATTCACTCATCAGTCGATCAACAGGAATGCCTTCTTGTACAGAGCTAAGCAAGAAAACACCGCGAATAAGGGCTGGCTCTTCAAACGTGTTCTGCGCAAATATCTCAGACAAAAACTCATCTAAGTTTGCTTGTAAAACTCGCAGCTGTTTTGGAAATTCGAATATTAGCGTGCGCTTTTCTAAGTCATCTTCAGTTTCTAATATACGTAACATGCGCGCATCGAGCCGCTCCAACATGCCGTGAAACTCTTTATTGAATAGAGAAATAACACCACGTTCGTCATCAACTTCTCGTGGGAACATAAATCCAAAAAGTTCCTCACGCTCTTCTTTACTTAAATCAGCAAAAAATTCATTAAAGCCAGCAACCAGATCCATTTTCGTCAGCAGAACATAGATTGGGAATTGCATACCCAACTGATTTTTTAGTTCCTGAAGGCGAGATTTTATTGATCTGGCATGTAAGCTACGCTCCGTACGAGTTTGAGACATCACACTTGCTAGGCTGACTGTTACGATAGCGCCATTGATAGGCCTTTGAGTGCGGTATTTCTTAAGCAACCCTAAGAAACCGTGCCAAGCTTTAGAGTCAACCTTTTCTTGACTATCTTGCGTGGTGTAACGTCCTGCTGTATCAATAAGTACTGCTTTATTAGCAAACCACCAATCACAGTGACGTGTTCCACCTACACCAGCTATAGAGTCAGCCCCTAAGCTCTCAGCTAACGGAAATTCCAAGCCAGATTGCTTTAGAACCGTGGTTTTACCTGTTCCAGGAGGACCAATCAGAACGTACCAAGGTAAATCGTACAAACTACGCTTTCCTTTATGCGTTTTTGTCACAACTTTGATCGCTTGCTCTATACGATCGCGCATTACGTCAATTTCACTGGCGGCTTCTTTGTCTGATTGGCTGTCTACTTCAAGCAACGTCTGAATACTTTCGTCTTCTCTAACTTTCTGTTTGTGCTGCTTTGTTAAGTTGATAAGCGCCCAAGCAAAAACAATCACTAAGATCGTAACTAAACGTTGGAAATCACTTTTAAGCGGCTCGTAACCTGCAACCGTGATCAGAGGACCCACAACCCAAATAAAAATGGAGCACGCGGCTACACCGACTAAACCAAGAAACCATCTTTGGGTAAATACTCTGCCTATTTCTTTAATACTCATTTCCTTGCCCAACCGTTAGTTGCCCACAATAAGATCGATTTCAATTCGACGATTCATTGCTCGGTTCTTTTCACTATCATTTTCTACCAAAGGTCTCGCATCACCCAACCCTTCAGGAATCACTCTTCCTTTAAGTGCACTGTTGGAGATTAACTGTTCGGAAAGAGAAGTTGCGCGAGCTAAAGACAAGTGCCAATTGGATGGGTACTTGCTGGTAAATATCGGACGGTCATCGGTATGCCCGGTAATTATGATCTTCCCTTGTGTCGCTTCTAAGGTGCGTGCAACTTTAGAAATAACTGGCTGTATGTAAGCCACAACGCTCGCACTACCAGATTCAAATAGGTCTTGAGCTTTAAGAG
>NZ_JAWOTP010000067.1:0-1884 GCF_033338935.1 Vibrio sp. Vb0598
GCACACCTCGCGATTGTGCACAAACTCTGCGACCGTTTCTGCATTAAACACCTGGCACAAACGCACCAACTGAGAAGCGATTTTTCGCTGCTTTAAATCCTTATCGATGTCTCGAATCAAGCTGCCATCCAGCTTTATCACTTCCGGCTCTAACTTTAAGATCTCATCAATATTGGAGTATCCAGAACCAAAATCGTCCACGATAATGCGCGCACCCAGTTTTCTGAAATGGCTGCACACTTCTATCATACGACCGTAATCTTTAATCTGTTCAGACTCCAGTACTTCCAGCCCTATCCGCGTCGAGTCATTCAACTGGCTGATTTCATGCTCCAGCAACATCAACGTTTTGTCGCTCAACAAATCTTGCGGAGACAGGTTAATCGAGAAATCCCCTTTCTTATCTCGCATGTAATGCAGCGTCGAGCGGATCATGTGACGACTCAATCTGGTGTACAAATGCGTGTCTGAGATGATCGGTAAAAATCGCCCTGGCGCAATCACTGTTCCGTCTTCTTCTAAAATCCGCACCAGACATTCTTGGCTGGCAGGAAGATGACTGTAAGCGTGCACAATCGGTTGGCTATACGTAATGATGTTCTGCTTAAGAATCGCGCGACTGACGCAACTCAACCACCCTAGTTGCTCTTTACGTACATCTTCACTGACTTCGATGTCTTTAGCGTTGCAAATATGCGTGTTGCTGCGAACGCCAGAACGACGCGCTTCTATGCCTTTTAATAAGAGCTCATCAGGAGAAGCCGAAGGAAAATCACGACGGCTAACCAAGCCACCACACAAGGAAATAGACAGGTAATCAATTTCGCGCAGGCCGAGCGGCTCAAAGTTAGTTTGCTCAACCGCATCAGCAAAACGAGTAAAGTGCTGTTTGATAGTCTCGCTACTTTGTTCAGCCTTAAACACAAAAGCCCACTCACCTACACCAATGCTGTACAGTTGCAGCGCCGCTGGCATGCCTAAGCGCTTTCTCAATCGATTGGTAAAATGCATCGACAGATCTTTGAGCAGCTGGTCTCCGACTCGATACCCGTACTTTTCGTTGATGTGGCTGAAATTGAGTAGCTTAAGCGTTAACAAATGCTCGTCACAATCGATGTGACTTAAGCGCTCTTGCAGCGCCACGCGATTTTGCAGCCCCGTGCGACTGTCACGACGGTAGCTTTCTTGTAACTTGCGAGTTTGACGGTCAAGTTGATAGCCCATGTGAGCGTTCATATGATTCAAATCGCCAATCGCATTGCGTATTAAGCTAAACAGCGGTGAAATCGAAGCGCTCACTTGCGGTTTAGGCAAATTCAGCGATTGCACCTCATCGCCTTCGCGCATCGCAAGGTACGTCAAACTGTGGTGAAGAATTTCTGGCTGGCCAATGTCACCATGTATTTCACCCATGCAGTAGCTGCCAAAGGTCGCGGCAATATCCATAAACGCCTGCACTTCATCGCTGCTATCAATAAAATCCAGCCGTGAGGCACAGTTGTAAATCATCACTACTTCTGGCTGATGCATAGCAAGTTCCACCACCCCATGACGCACTTGTTCTAACGTCAGAGAGGGATGGTTATAGCAAAACTGAACCTCATCACCGAGGCACCACGGCCTATCGAAACTCATGCTTCCATCGGCGTGAAGTTCTGTGACGGTACAAACTTCCTTGCGCCCCAACGTTTCTCGATACAACGGGAAACTGAGTAATTGGTTAATCGTCACGTCGTGCCCGTCGGCAAGATAATGCTTGTAAACATCGAGGGCTTTACGCTCTCCTAAGCAATACAAGCGCGTGCCTTTCGCATGCGTCACTTTGTGCGGCATGCCGATTGGGTTCCCCTCGGGATACGCGTCTGTCCCAGTTTTCAAAGTATC
>NZ_JAWOTP010000068.1:0-1867 GCF_033338935.1 Vibrio sp. Vb0598
GCTGATTGCGAAGCGAATCGAAGACATGGGATTGAACTGATAACAAAAGAGCCAGCAACGCTGGCTCTATTTACGTGAAGTGCTGATTTGTAGCTTGATAACTATAGTTTTATAGCTACAGCTTGATGACTATAGCTTGATAACAATGCGACCGGTTACTTGGCCGTTGGTAATATCTTCGGCGTATTTTGGCGCTTCAGCGAGCTCTACTTCAGTACACGCTTGCTCGAAGTAGCTGTCTGGTAGTAGCTCAACCAGTTTTTCCCACGCTGCGATGCGTTTTTCGGTTGGACACATCACGGAATCCACACCTTGCAGACGTACATTACGTAGGATGAACGGCATTACTGTGGTTGGCAGGTCAAAACCGCCAGCAAGACCACACGCCGCGACGGCGCTGTTGTAATCCATTTGCGCCAATACTTTCGCTAGCACTTTGCTGCCAACGGTGTCGACTGCGCCAGCCCAAATTTGTTTTTCTAGTGGGCGTGCAGGCTCTTCAAATTCAACACGGTCGATGATGCGACTTGCGCCCAGTTTTTCTAAAAGTGGACCGTTTTGTTCAACACGACCAGTAACGGCTGCCACTTTGTAGCCCAGTTGAGCCAGAAGCGTCACTGCCACCGAACCTACGCCGCCACTGGCGCCAGTGACAAGGATTTCGCCAGCTTCTGGTTTGATGTCAGCATCCAGCAGAGCTTGAACACACAGCATTGCGGTAAAGCCAGCTGTACCGACCATCATTGCTTTTTTGCTGTCTAAGCCTTTTGGTAGTGGAACCAACCAATCCGCTTTTAGACGTGCACGTTGCGCCATGCCGCCCCAGTGGTTTTCGCCGACACCCCAGCCAGTAAGAACGACTTTATCGCCTGCTTGGTAGCGTGCATCGTCAGAGCTTACGACCGTACCTGCTAGATCAATGCCTGGTACCATTGGGAAGTTGCGGATGATTTTACCTTTCCCTGTGATCGCAAGGCCGTCCTTGTAGTTTAACGATGAGTAATCAACGTCAATCAGTACGTCGCCTTCCGGCAGTTGTGTTTCATCGATTTGTTCGATGTTTGCGATAGTACGTTTGTCTTCTTGATTTAGAACTAGAGCATTAAACATAAGGTTCTCCGAGTGTGCGATAGCGCGGCAGGAATGCCACGAGCAGCAAGCCATTAACTGCCTGTAAGTGTATGCCTTCTTTATTTATGAATAAAATGAAACTTCATCATCTAATTTATGCGTTTTGTGCATAAATTATAGGGTGCCTAATAAAAGAAAAGGCGACATAAGATGCCGCCTTAAGTGTAATACCAAATTTTGCTGGTATTGGTTGATACCTAACTGGTGATGTTAAGGGCTACGGGCGCTCAAAGACAGTAGCGATACCCTGACCAAGACCGATACACATGGTCGCAAGGCCGTATTTGGCGTCCTTGGCTTCCATTAGGTTGATAAGTGTTGTTGAGATACGTGCACCAGAACAACCCAATGGGTGACCTAGAGCAATCGCGCCGCCATTCAGGTTCACTTTTTCGTCCATCACCTCAAGCAGACCTAGGTCTTTCGCACATGGCAGAGATTGCGCTGCAAACGCTTCGTTTAGCTCGACAACGTCCATATCTTCAATTGCAAGACCTGCACGTTTCAGCGCTTTTTGCGTTGCAGGTACAGGGCCGTAACCCATGATGGATGGATCGCAACCTGCGATCGCCATGCCTTTGATTCGTGCGCGAATCTTCAAACCAAGTTCATTGGCTTTCTCTTCGCTCATGATCAGCATTGCGGATGCACCATCAGATAAAGCGGAAGACGTGCCGGCTGTTACAGTACCGTTCGCTGGGTCGAATACCGGACGAAGTTGAGACAGACCTTCAAC
>NZ_JAWOTP010000069.1:0-1857 GCF_033338935.1 Vibrio sp. Vb0598
AGATGCGTTGTCCGCCAATTACAGTGGCCAATTCATCCGAGTTGTTCACGAGAGGCGCATTAGTCGAGCAGCTTTTCAGCTTACATTCTTGGCATTGCTTGCTCTTGTAGTTGGCACAGTTGCTCATTTCCAACTGGTTATCTTCACCGTGAATAAACACCAAGCTGTTAATTTCTTGAATGATGCCCATCAGCCATTGTTTTTCCGCTTCTTCATTGTTGGCATTCAGCTCAGCTAATTTCACCTTTAGACGTAGGTGCGCAAGAATGAAATACGCGGCAGCAAACATCAGAGAAAAAGCGACCGCACCTGCCAAGAAAAATTTTGCCATTTGCTCATCGTCGTAGCCATAAACTAGGTTGAAGCTTCGGTGCGAGCGCAGAAGTTTTTCTATCTCATTTGAGTCAATGGTTTCGATGATGCTGTTGAGCATGTGTTGGAGCTGCGTATTGTGTTTTGCAACTGCAAACGCAGTCGAGAACGTCAGAACGTCTTGCTCATTGATAACCAAACCATCGACCTGATCTTGCGCAATCATGCTATGAACAACGTCATCAGGAATGTAAGCCACGTCCAAAACGCCTGATTTCAAATCCGCCAGCAGCTGTTTTAAATCGTCATAACGGTCAAAACGGTCCTGTTGCCACACACCTAAGTGCACCAACCCTTGTTTCTTTAAACTCAGTAGAATGCCCGCTTTTTCTGGCGAAGACTTGTCGCGTTCGCTCTCTTCTGCTTGGATAGAAACGTAATTGCTGTGCATGAATGGTTTAGTGATCAGCCAGTCTGACTTAGGCACTGGGCCCACATAAGATACCGGGACAATATCGGCATCAAACGCCGTCAACCCATTAGAAAGACTCGACGTCGGTTTCACATAACTAAAGGCCAAACCCGTACGCGACTGAATTAAGTCGATAAAGTCTGGGAAGAATCCGTCCAGCTTACCCGTGTGCGAATCTCGATAAAGAAATGGATACGCTTCATCACTGCTGCTGTACGTGATCGTTAAGTTACTTTTATGATTACGACGGTATGCCACCAGCAACTTGTCGTTGATGTGATACGGGTTTTTTGATGCCACCGAACGAATGTTTTTACCGCTCTGCTCCCATTCAAGAATTTTGTCGATGTTGTCGATCAGTTTCTGGTTGTCTAGTGAGGCGATAAAACTCACCTCCTCTTCTTGCAGCCAATTCGGAATATCGACAATTCCTTTCACAATATCATTAGCATCAAGGTATTCGGTAATGCCCACATAGGTGTAAATCAACGCGTTAGCTTTGCCGCGTCGAACGTCATCAAAGGCTTCTAAACGCGTTTTCACATAGATAATGTTGTCGATGCCCTGCGAGGTTAGATTGTCGCAGTACACGCTACCTTCCACACACACCCATTTGATATCGCGAATATCACGATCTTTATAGCTAGTATCGCGATACCAAGCTGCGATGGTGCTGGAGAAAAAGGGTTTCGAGAACAGAAAACGCTTCTCTCTTTCCGGCGTTTTGCTAAAACCCACAGCGCCATCAATCACACCGTTTTCAACATCGTTAAGCAACGGCGGAATGTGTTGATAAGCGCGCAGTTCTAGGTTGAGCCCAAGAACCTTCGCGATGTTAGAGAGATAATCGAGGTTGATGCCGTAAAATGGACCGACACTGTCTACAACGGAATTTGAAGAGTCGTTTTGTGTGATAACGCCGACTACGATGCTGTCTTTTGTATTTTCTTTCGCAAGCGCATTAAAGGAAACCGCAAGACTGGTTACGGTTGCGGTAAGTATGATTATTTTTCTTAGAATGCTGAACATAAATGCTTCCTCTAATTGGAAAGCCAGACTAAATTGATCAGCAA
>NZ_JAWOTP010000070.1:0-1807 GCF_033338935.1 Vibrio sp. Vb0598
GTGAAGTAGCTGATTGCCATCAACGCATAGGTCGCGTCACCTGCCGAAAAGCCAGCATCGCAAAGGAAGCGAAGCTGCGCGTCGGCTTTTTCCATCTGCGGCGCGGCTGGCCGCGTCCCGGCATGAATACGCGCGCCATCGCGATAAGCGAGCAACGCCCGTCGAAAACTGCATGCATTGCCCTTCAGGAATGAGCGCCAGTCGTCGTCGGCTCTCGGCACCGAATGCGTATGATTCTCCGCCAGCATGGCTTCGGCCAGTGCGTCGAGCAGCGCCCGCTTGTTCCTGAAGTGCCAGTAAAGCGCCGGCTGCTGAACCCCCAACCGTTCCGCCAGTTTGCGTGTCGTCAGACCGTCTACGCCGACCTCGTTCAACAGGTCCAGGGCGGCACGGATCACTGTATTCGGCTGCAACTTTGTCATGCTTGACACTTTATCACTGATAAACATAATATGTCCACCAACTTATCAGTGATAAAGAATCCGCGCGTTCAATCGGACCAGCGGAGGCTGGTCCGGAGGCCAGACGTGAAACCCAACAGACCCCTGATCGTAATTCTGAGCACTGTCGCGCTCGACGCTGTCGGCATCGGCCTGATTATGCCGGTGCTGCCGGGCCTCCTGCGCGATCTGGTTCACTCGAACGACGTCACCGCCCACTATGGCATTCTGCTGGCGCTGTATGCGTTGATGCAATTTGCCTGCGCACCTGTGCTGGGCGCGCTGTCGGATCGTTTCGGGCGGCGGCCGGTCTTGCTCGTCTCGCTGGCCGGCGCTGCTGTCGACTACGCCATCATGGCGACGGCGCCTTTCCTTTGGGTTCTCTATATCGGGCGGATCGTGGCCGGCATCACCGGGGCGACTGGGGCGGTAGCCGGCGCTTATATTGCCGATATCACTGATGGCGATGAGCGCGCGCGGCACTTCGGCTTCATGAGCGCCTGTTTCGGGTTCGGGATGGTCGCGGGACCTGTGCTCGGTGGGCTGATGGGCGGTTTCTCCCCCCACGCTCCGTTCTTCGCCGCGGCAGCCTTGAACGGCCTCAATTTCCTGACGGGCTGTTTCCTTTTGCCGGAGTCGCACAAAGGCGAACGCCGGCCGTTACGCCGGGAGGCTCTCAACCCGCTCGCTTCGTTCCGGTGGGCCCGGGGCATGACCGTCGTCGCCGCCCTGATGGCGGTCTTCTTCATCATGCAACTTGTCGGACAGGTGCCGGCCGCGCTTTGGGTCATTTTCGGCGAGGATCGCTTTCACTGGGACGCGACCACGATCGGCATTTCGCTTGCCGCATTTGGCATTCTGCATTCACTCGCCCAGGCAATGATCACCGGCCCTGTAGCCGCCCGGCTCGGCGAAAGGCGGGCACTCATGCTCGGAATGATTGCCGACGGCACAGGCTACATCCTGCTTGCCTTCGCGACACGGGGATGGATGGCGTTCCCGATCATGGTCCTGCTTGCTTCGGGTGGCATCGGAATGCCGGCGCTGCAAGCAATGTTGTCCAGGCAGGTGGATGAGGAACGTCAGGGGCAGCTGCAAGGCTCACTGGCGGCGCTCACCAGCCTGACCTCGATCGTCGGACCCCTCCTCTTCACGGCGATCTATGCGGCTTCTATAACAACGTGGAACGGGTGGGCATGGATTGCAGGCGCTGCCCTCTACTTGCTCTGCCTGCCGGCGCTGCGTCGCGGTGCATGGAGCCGGGCCACCTCGACCTGAATGGAAGCCGGCGGCACCTCGCTAACGGATTCACCACTCCAAGAATTGGAGCCAATCAATTCTTGCGGAGAACTGTGAATGCGCAAACC
>NZ_JAWOTP010000071.1:0-1803 GCF_033338935.1 Vibrio sp. Vb0598
CCAAACAAACAGCTGCCACATTTTGAGCTTAGAAACATGATTTTGACTGCTAGCTTTTTCTGGCGACTAACGCCCTGCTAAGGGGTGAGCAACGCAATACAAAAGCCGCCGCATACCACCTTAAGCACTAAAATCAACGCATAGCAAAAATGCCACGCGTTGCGAATCCCTCTTAAGCAGTTTGTTATGTGTCAAATTTTAAACTCGAACTTAGCTTTTTTAGGGCCAGTTTCCCCTTTTTTGGAAGGCGCATACTTCCGTTTTGATAATATTCGCACAGCTTCAGCATCGAATACTCCTTTAGGTACAGAATCAGTAACCATTATGTCAATCACATCACCCTGACTATTAATATTAAACGTGAGTACAACAGTACCGACTAATTTGTTTTTCCTTGAACCTTTATGATTCCTCGGCGATACACTGTCCCGAGCTTTGTGTTCTCGATAATTTGGGGAACTAGCACTTTCAATTAAACCAGCGCAGCCAGACAATAATGCCGCTATAAATAATATTAAAATCTTCATACTTAATCTTTGACAACATAACGCCTTGTTAAGGTGTGAGGCACGCAATACCTAAGCTTCCGCATACCACCTTAACCACTAGAACTAACGCATAGTAAAAATGCCACGCGTGCCGAATCACTCTTGAACAATTTGTTATGTAGCCGACTTTCAGGTTAGTGCTTTCTGTCCAATTTGGATCTTGGGCTCAATACCAGCTTTGCGATACAAAGCTAGAGCTGATTCATTGAAAGAATATACTTCTAACCACAGCTCTTCTCCGCCGTTAGAAATAGCCCTTTCCTCAAATGCCGCTATTAGCGCCACTCCAACACCTTGACTCCTAAAGCATGAATCCACAACAATCTGTTCAACGTTTGCGATCTTTCGCTCTTTGAGAGTCCAAGACTTACGAACCCATAGCTCACCAAAAACAAAACCTACTAACTGCCCTTTGCTTTCGGCTACCAGAAAAATCGAGCTTTCACTTTTGATTATCTTGTGTAGGTCTATTTTTTGTTCAATTTCTTCCGGTGATAAAAAGTCATCAGGTAAATTTGCTTGATGATACTCATTAAGCTGAAACTGTAGTTTCTTGATAACACTGATATCTTCAATGCGAGCTTGCCGAATATTTAACATATATAAATCCTTTTAACTTACCGTCCTCTCGCGGCTACATAACGCCTTGTTAAGGTGTGAGGCACGCAATACCGTAGCCTCCGCATACCACCTTAAACCCTAAACCTAACGCATGGTAAAAATGCCACGCGTGCCGAATCACTCTTAAACAATTTGTTATGTGTTAGATTTTAAAGACTAATTTTTGTTTTTGAGCAATAAGCTCAACATCTTCAAGTGGCTCATATTTCCATTTGGACAACGCTTGTACAGCTACCTTTTCAAAGATCCCCTTTGGGGTGGAATCGATTACAACAATATCAGCCACATCTCCATTTTTAGTAATGTTAAACGTCATGACCACATACCCTGACAGGTTATTCTCTACTGCAACTTTAGGGTATCTCGGCGATACAAACTCTATTGGCTCTCGATCTAAATATTCCGATGAGTAAGTGTTTTCTACAGAACTTGAACACCCTACTACTAAGATCAAGATAAATAATTGCAAAAATCTCATAATCTCTCTCTGACACATAACGCCTTGCTAAGGTGTGAGTAACGCAATACAAAAGCTACCGCAAAGCGCCTTAATCACTATAAGCCACCGCAAAGTAAAAATGCCACGCGTTACGAATCACTCTTAAGCAATTTGTTAGTACATGCGCTACTTCTA
>NZ_JAWOTP010000072.1:0-1797 GCF_033338935.1 Vibrio sp. Vb0598
TATGGCGAAGCAAATATCAGGTTGCTGATGCGCGCCGTGTTTTGGGTTAGCTTCAAGGCGCTCAACCACAGCACAAACGTCACTCCCATCTCAAACAAGCCGACGTATGTCACCGCCGCCCAGCCTTTGATGGAGATAGATTGCCAGCTTGCGCCTTCGTACCAACTCAACGCGATAGTGAATGGGATGGCAACCAAAAAGCCCAGCAAAACACCAATCACCGGATCGGCTTTGTTTTTGGTGTTGAGAATCCAGTAACCCGCCCAAAGTAACGTCGACAGCAGTGCCAAGCCAACGCCAAGCGGACTCTCAAACTGCATGCCAAGCACATTGCCTTGTGTTGCAATCACGATAACACCGAGGTAACTGAATCCACACGCTATCCAATCTTTGCCACGAATCTTTTGCCCCAAAAACACCGCTGCCATCAGGGTGAGCGTAATGGCCCAGCTGTAGTTGATGGCCTGCGCTTGAGAAGCGGGCAGCAAATCGTACGCTTTAAATAGGATCAAGTAATACGCCAACGGGTTGATCAAACCAAGCAGCAAGTAGTACCAAGGATTAGAGAGAAAAGTAGCACTTAGCTGGTTTAATTTACCTTGCACACCGCACACAATCGTAAGCGCGATGGCAGAAACCATACTGGCGATACACAGCATTTGGATCGGCGTAAATTCCGCTAATGTCAGTTTAAATGCGGTTGCAACCGTTGACCAAAGTAATACTGCTGAGAGCCCAAATCCTAGGGCACGACGCTCGTTCATGATGCCTCTGTGTGATGATGTGCCGCTCTTTGCTGAAAGAGTGAGCGGGAGTGAGTATGTTGTACGGAGTGCCTAGTGTATGCGAGGATTTTTCATCCAACAAACTGGACATTTATCCAGTGTCTAAATACCATTGATAAAGATATAAAACATAGGCTAACTCGCTATTATGCAATGGATTCTTGAGCATCAATCTCTCATTCTTTCTTCTCTTTTTGCCGCGACAGCGAGCGGTGTCGCCGTGGGTTGGTGGGTAAAGCAGCGCTTTATTACCCAGACTCAACTACTCGAACAGCAGTTGGTGTCAGAAAAACAGCTTCACCAACAACAGCTTGAACAAGTAAAGCAAAGCCTTGCCGATGCGCAGCAAGAGTTGGATGAACTCGACAACGAGCGCGATAAAGCGGGCTTTGAAGTGCGCCAATCACACGGCAAGTTGATGGCGGCCATGGAGAAATTGCGTTACTTCGAAGCCGTCAAACAAGAACGTCAGCAGTATTTTGATGAGCTGGGCCAAATGCGTGAACAAAAATCCCGTTTGGAAACGCAGCTTCGTGAGCAGCAGGCGCGCCACGAGCAAATGAATCAGGCTAATGCGGAAAAACTGCAAATTTTAGAGCAGGCCGAAGTGCGTCTGAAACAACAGTTTGAGCACCTTGCCAATCAACTGTTTGAAGAGAAAACCGCGAAAGTCGATTTGCAAAACCGTCAAAGTTTAGAAGGGTTGTTGTCACCGTTAAAAGAGCAGTTAGAAGGTTTCAAAAAGCAAGTCAACGATAGCTTTAGCCAAGAAGCTAAAGAGCGTCATACGCTGGTGCATGAGCTGAAAAATCTGCAACGCCTCAATGAACAAATGACTCGAGAAGCCGTGAACCTGACCCAAGCGCTCAAAGGCGATAACAAACAGCAAGGTAACTGGGGTGAAGTGGTGTTGGCGCGCGTTTTAGCCGAATCGGGACTGCGCGAAGGGCACGAGTACGAAACGCAAGTGAACCTACAGAGCGAAGCGGGCAAGCGTTACCAACCGGATGTG
>NZ_JAWOTP010000073.1:0-1796 GCF_033338935.1 Vibrio sp. Vb0598
CCTGTGGGTGAAAGAGTCGAAGTTAGTGCTCCTGGATATCAAAATTGCCAGTTTCGAACCTGTTACCCGACAACAATGTATCCACTCGATATTATCTCTGGTTCATTTGAGAACGCGCCTTTCAAGCCTACTGGCTCTAAGTGGGAGCATAATGCGCACTCTGTACTAAGGTGTCAGCTGAGTGCTCATGATTCAGAGTCCTCTATCAATTCCATGGGTATCGATTGTTTGCGTTTGTACTTAAATGGACAGACGCAATTAACACTCAAGCTATATCAAATGTTATTCCAAAGTTTGATTGGTCTTTCAATCGTGTTGGATGGTAAAGAAATCATGCCTCTAACTAAGAGGCATCTTCAATCGGTTGGGTTTGGGGACGAGGAGCAAGTCGTCCCTTACAGTAAGAGAAGTTTTTCGGGATCTCGTTTATTGGTCGAGTACCTTCATTTCCCAGAAAAATTCATGTTCTTTGACTTGATCGAGCTCGGCTTAGATAAGTTAGAGATTCAAGGGCAGGTCGAGATTTGCTTTTACTTCGATACAAGCGATGACTGGCTACCAAAGCAAGTAGACGAGGAAAGTGTCATGGTTGGCTGTGTTCCCATTGTAAATCTGTTCAAATCAACCATGGAACCTAAACGTCTCCTTCCAACAGAGTACGAGTATCAATTATCTCCTCAGTACCAAGATGCAGAGAGTAATGAAGTTGTCTCGATTTCTGATGTTACCTTGAGAAACTGGAACAAAACTTACGAGCACTTACCCTGCTACCATTCAGGAGAGCACACGCACTACATGAGCGCGAGCGAAGTGTATTGGTTAATGAGACGAGAGGATAATAACTGGGCCGGTGGCTACGATGAGCCTGGTCGAGAGACTTATGTTTCTTTTGTTGATAAGCAATACCAGTTGTTCAGCCCTGAAAGCAGAGATAATTGGCTGATGTATGTGGAAGCTGAGTGTTGCAATCGTAATTTGCCACAAAAAATTCCATTTGGTGGCGGGCTACCAAAGGTTCAGTTACCCAATGTTGATGATAATTTTAAATCAATCAGGTGCTTAACGTCTCTCTCCGAAACGCTTAGACCAGAGATGGATGAAAGCACACGATGGCAGCTTACCAAGCTATTAACATTGAACCATTTTACTGAAGCTGACGGCTTAGCAACGTTAAAACAAACATTGAACTTGTATGCATTTGCAGGCACTGCCGAAACAAAAGCCGTTATAGATGCTCTAGTCAAGCTAGAGTTTGAACATACAACCGGTAGGGTTAGTCAGAAAGGAAAAGTTGGTTTTGCACATGGAGTAAAGCTGATTCTAACAGTATCCGATCAGATACTGCCAAAAGAGCAGATCTTTTTATTGGGTAGCGTGTTATCTGTTTACTTTGCTCAATATGCGGAGATTAACGTGTTTACGCAGTTAGAGATTAAGTTGAAATCAACCAGCAGCTCCTTTCACGTATGGCCTGCGCTGACAGGTGATAAGGTGTTGTTATGAGCTCAGAGGACTTCTACCGCGAGCTAAAGCAACGTTCTTTGTTTGAATCTATTCATCTTATTGAGCAAGAGCTTTTGAAAGTTGAATCGCAAATTGGAACAGATGCATTACCAAAAAACGAGAAACTCAACTTAAAGGTCAATGCGTCTTTAGGCTTTGAGAATGCGCAACTCGTTTCTACTAAACCATTAGGTAAAGATAAATTAGCGCTTGAGACAAATTTGATTGGTTTGACGGGGGAGCAGGGAGTACTGCCTCAGCATTACAGCGAGTTTGCATTGAATCGACTGAAA
>NZ_JAWOTP010000074.1:0-1794 GCF_033338935.1 Vibrio sp. Vb0598
ATTGGGTAGGGGAGCGTTCTGTAAGCGGTTGAAGGTGTGTGGTAACGCATGCTGGACGTATCAGAAGTGCGAATGCTGACATGAGTAACGATAAAGGGGGTGAAAAACCTCCTCGCCGGAAGACCAAGGGTTCCTGTCCAACGTTAATCGGGGCAGGGTAAGTCGACCCCTAAGGCGAGGCCGAAAGGCGTAGTCGATGGGAAACGGGTTAATATTCCCGTACTTCTTACAATTGCGATGGGGGGACGGAGAAGGCTAGGTGGGCCTGGCGACGGTTGTCCAGGTTCAAGTGCGTAGGCTGAGAAATTAGGTAAATCCGGTTTCTCTTAAGGCTGAGACACGACGTCGAGCATCTACGGATGTGAAGTCATTGATGCCATGCTTCCAGGAAAAGCCTCTAAGCTTCAGATTGTAAGGAATCGTACCCCAAACCGACACAGGTGGTCGGGTAGAGAATACCAAGGCGCTTGAGAGAACTCGGGTGAAGGAACTAGGCAAAATGGTACCGTAACTTCGGGAGAAGGTACGCTCTCGACGGTGAAGTCCCTCGCGGATGGAGCTATTGAGAGTCGCAGATACCAGGTGGCTGCAACTGTTTATTAAAAACACAGCACTGTGCAAAATCGCAAGATGACGTATACGGTGTGACGCCTGCCCGGTGCCGGAAGGTTAATTGATGGGGTTAGACTTCGGTCGAAGCTCTTGATCGAAGCCCCGGTAAACGGCGGCCGTAACTATAACGGTCCTAAGGTAGCGAAATTCCTTGTCGGGTAAGTTCCGACCTGCACGAATGGCGTAATGATGGCCACGCTGTCTCCACCCGAGACTCAGTGAAATTGAAATCGCTGTGAAGATGCAGTGTACCCGCGGCTAGACGGAAAGACCCCGTGAACCTTTACTACAGCTTGGCACTGAACATTGACCCTACATGTGTAGGATAGGTGGGAGGCTTTGAAGCGCAGTCGCTAGATTGCGTGGAGCCGTCCTTGAAATACCACCCTTGTAGTGTTGATGTTCTAACGTCGACCCCTTATCGGGGTTGCGGACAGTGCCTGGTGGGTAGTTTGACTGGGGCGGTCTCCTCCCAAAGCGTAACGGAGGAGCACGAAGGTGGGCTAATCACGGTTGGACATCGTGAGGTTAGTGCAATGGCATAAGCCCGCTTGACTGCGAGAATGACAATTCGAGCAGGTGCGAAAGCAGGTCATAGTGATCCGGTGGTTCTGAATGGAAGGGCCATCGCTCAACGGATAAAAGGTACTCCGGGGATAACAGGCTGATACCGCCCAAGAGTTCATATCGACGGCGGTGTTTGGCACCTCGATGTCGGCTCATCACATCCTGGGGCTGAAGTCGGTCCCAAGGGTATGGCTGTTCGCCATTTAAAGTGGTACGCGAGCTGGGTTTAGAACGTCGTGAGACAGTTCGGTCCCTATCTGCCGTGGGCGTTGGAGAATTGAAAGGGGCTGCTCCTAGTACGAGAGGACCGGAGTGGACGAACCTCTGGTGTTCGGGTTGTGTCGCCAGACGCATTGCCCGGTAGCTAAGTTCGGGATCGATAACCGCTGAAAGCATCTAAGCGGGAAGCGAGCCTTGAGATGAGTTCTCCCTGATACTTTAAGTATCCTAAAGGGTTGTCGTAGACTACGACGTTGATAGGCAGGGTGTGTAAGCGTTGTGAGGCGTTGAGCTAACCTGTACTAATTGCCCGTGAGGCTTAACCATACAACACCCAAGGGGTTTTGATGGACTCAATGAAAGAACATTGAATGTGTAAGAACGAGAATTAAAAAA
>NZ_JAWOTP010000075.1:0-1790 GCF_033338935.1 Vibrio sp. Vb0598
CGATGGGCATGGATCGAATTAAAGGCGATGGTTCGGCCGAGTCGAACGGTGTGGAAGTGCAACTAGAGCTAGAAAACGGCCAGTTTTTCGAACATCTAGGTCAGCTTGATTTCTTGGGTAACCGTATTGATACCAAAACGGGCACGATTGCTATGCGTGCGTTGGTGCCAAACCCAGAACACAAACTGCTTCCTGGCCAGCACATCAAAGTCAACTTACGTGATAAGAATACGCGAGATGTCATCGTCGTGCCTCGTCGTGCGGTGCAAACTGACCTAGAAGGTGACTTCGTGATGGTGACAACGGAAGGCAACGTCGCTGAGCGTCGCAATGTAGAACTTGGCCCGCAAGTCGAGCAGGGCATCATCATTCGCGAAGGTCTTGAGAAAGGTGAAGCTGTTATCACACAAGGTCTACAGCGTGTTCGTAATGGCGTAGAAGTGCGTGTTCAAACTCCAACTGAAGACAAACAGTAGGAGGTCACATGTTAAGTCGTTTCTTTATACAAAGACCTAAGTTCGCGCTGGTCATTTCGATCATCCTGACGTTGGCTGGTGCCATTTCGTTGGCGATTTTGCCAGTGGCTGAATATCCGCAAATTAGTCCACCGTCGGTTAGCGTAACGGCGTACTACACTGGTGCAAGTGCCGAAGTGGTTGAACAGGCCATCGCCGATCCGATAGAGACATCGGTGAACGGCGTAGAAAACATGATTTACATGTCTTCGAAAAGTGCTAACGATGGTTCGTACAGCTTAAACGTTACGTTTGATGTTGGTACCGACCCAGATATGGCGCAGGTGAACGTGCAAAACCGAGTGGCACAGATTGAGTCAAAACTGCCTCAGGAAGTGCGCATGGTCGGCGTGACGGTGAAAAAGCGTTCTCCTGACCTATTGATGGTTCTGAACTTCTATTCACCAGACGGCAAGTACGATGACCAATTCTTAATTAACTACATCAACTTGAACGTAAAAGATCAGTTGGCGCGTGCGAAAGGCATCAGCGAAGTAAATGTAATTGGTGGTGGTGAATATGCGATGCGCGTGTGGTTGGACCCAGAAAAAATGGCCAACCTCAAGCTAACGACATCGGATGTATATGCTGCTTTAGCGGAGCAAAACGTTCAGGTTGCTGCTGGCCGTGTTGGTGCCGCGCCGTACAATAACCCGCAAGAAGTGCAGTTTAACCTAGTGACGAAAGGTCGCTTAGAAAGTGTGAGCGAGTTTGAAAACGTTGTTCTTCGTGCCAATCCAAATGGCTCTACGGTTTATCTAAAAGATGTTGCACGTGTTGAACTGGGTAAGAAGTTCTACGATGGTAACGGTAAGTGCCGTGGACAAGATGCTTCGATTGTCGCTCTGTCACTTCAGTCTGATGCAAACGCACTAGAAAGTGGTAAAGCAGTAATGGAACTGCTTGAACGCTTGAGCGAAAACTTCCCTGAAGGTATGACTTACGAAACCAGCTACGACACGACTGTGTTCGTCGCTGAGTCGATCAAAGGCGTGGTAAAAACACTTGTCGAAGCGATTCTACTGGTTATTGCCGTAACCTACCTATTCTTGGGCAGTGCGCGAGCAACGTTAATTCCAGTGGTCGCGATTCCAGTTTCGTTGATTGGTACGTTTGCCATCATGCAAGCGACAGGATTCACCATCAACACGGTAACCTTGTTCGGTTTGATTCTCGCGATTGGTATCGTGGTGGATGACGCGATTCTGGTTATCGAAAACGTTGATACCACGATGGCGAAAGATCCAACCATTTCACCTCGCAAAGCAACATTGC
>NZ_JAWOTP010000076.1:0-1777 GCF_033338935.1 Vibrio sp. Vb0598
AAGGCGCTATCGCTCTTTCAATTTTGTGCGTACTTGTTTTTAAATCCACCATCGCGACATCAATGTATCGTTTGTACTTACGGGAGTAGAAACATTTCACTTCTGGCTTTAACGCTTGAGATGGATTCGAAGACCACACAATACCCACTCTGCCATCACTGAGTTCCACGATAGAACCTACTGGATACACACCAATGCAGTTGATGAACTTGTAAACCAGATCAGGGTCGAGATGGAAAGGCGTTAGACTGAGCAAAATCTTAAATGCTTCTGCTGAGCTCATGCCTTTTTTGTAGCAACGATCAGCGGTGAGCGCATCATATATATCGACGATACAACTCATGCGACCATGAATCGGAATCTCATCGCCCGATAGTCCGCGCGGATACCCCGTTCCATCAAGCTTTTCATGATGCATTAAACACACGTCTCGGCTGACATCGCTCAACCCTTTCACTTCAACGATGATCTCGCCCGCGAAGACTTGGTGCAACTTCATGTGCTCAAACTCTTCTGGCGTTAAACGCGCTGGCTTGTGAAGAATTTTATCGTCCACTTTGATTTTACCCACATCGTGAATGATGCCACCAATCGCCAATTGCTTGAGGGTATCTTTGTCTAAGCCTAAGTGTTTGCCGAACGAAACCAGCAGACAGGCGACATTTACTGAATGCTCGAGTAAATAAGAATCTTTCTGGCGCAATGCAGAAACACACTGCAAAGCGTCTGAATCAATAAATACACTTTCGATCATGTCATCCGCCCACGATTCAATCTCGTCGACTTGGATAACTTTGCCTTCAAAAGTTTGGTTGAGAAGTTTCTGCGCTAGGCCTTTTGCTTCCGCAATCAGCTTTTTAGCACGCTTGTGTTGGACTTCTCGCGAGCGATACGCACGTTGTACTTTGCTTGATACGGAAAGCGTTTTATCCCCTACTTCGATATCGATAGGTTCTTCGACGGGTTTGAATACGCACTGCTGAGCAGAAAGTGATTGATCAACCCAAACGAATTTCACGCCACTTGCGCGAAGCTTTTTAATGCCCTCTGCGCTCGAAACTCGACCAGCATTGGCTAAATTGACTCGTTTGTTATGCTCTATCGCGGTAACAAACATGCCGACAGCAACATCTGCGATTGCAATTTTAATTGAGTCTTCTGGGTTGTACTGCATATGGTGACATTTATTAAATACTATTAGGTAACGCGTGCATTATAAAAGATATCGCGCATAGCTGTTATAAGAATCCTCAATTCATTTCAATTAATGAGCATTCAGTCAATTAATAGAGCGATTTACTTCATAAAACCATTTTATTTTTATGGACTTAGCTCAAGAAATGACAGCATTATTAACTAATTTTAATAATTTGAGGAATGCATCAATAACTATTTCATATAAACACGATTTACTGTTGACTAAGTTTTATAAATATCGATGATCAGCAAGTTAAACTGAACGAAGTTTTATTCATTTGAAAGCGCAAGAACATGACTGTCTACTATTTTAAATTAGCATTTGTATCTTAATAATGCGCATGATTACTTCATTTCCCTGTTACAGGAACGCCCACTCATCTCTGTTGCCAGTAAGGCACGAGGAGGACATGTCTTGACCACCATTTTTGATCAACAGGCCTCAGACAATGATCGCGAGTTTCTCAAGATCGTCGAAGAACGCTTTATTCATATCTTTGATGTGTTCAACGAAGGCCTCTTCTACATGGACGAGTTTGGGACGATGGTTTTCTACAATCAGGGATTTTATGAGCAACTT
>NZ_JAWOTP010000077.1:0-1725 GCF_033338935.1 Vibrio sp. Vb0598
GTCGGTGGTTAAGCATGTCTCCGATAAAGTCGCGGTGATGTACTTTGGTAAAGTGGTGGAAGCGGGGAATGCGAAAGAAATTTACGCGAACCCACAAAACGATTACACCAAGAAACTGCTCTCCGCGATTCCGATTACCCATCCTAAATATCGCAAGAAAAAGCGTGTGGCAGAAAAAAAGCAGCAAGTGGCGTAAGCCGTGCCACCATCGCATTCAAGAAAACACGCTCCGTTAAATAAACGGGGCGTTTTTCTTATGTATCCTTTTTTATCTTGCATGCTAAACTCAAAACTTATCTCTTTGGTTTTTCTTGGATAATTGGCTATGCCATCAAATTTACCTAAATCGTTCAGTCGCCCATTTTTAAAGATATTCCACATCTTAGAAGCGGTTCTGTTGGTCGCTATTACCTTGGCAACTATTTATGCCATGGCTCAAGAGTTCATTCACGTCTTTGTTGAGAAGCGAGTGCTGTTGACGGACATCTTATTGATGTTCATCTATCTTGAGGTTTTAGCGATGGTGCAGCAGTTTGTGATGAACGGTAAGATCCCCGTTCGCTATCCTATCTATATCGCGATGATGGCCATTGCTCGCTACATCACCTTAGGTATGAAAGAGTTGGATGCCACTTTGGTGGTTTGGCTTTCTATAGCGGCGTTTATCTTGGCGGCAGCGACTTTGGTGATTCGCGTTGGACACCACTATTGGCCGTATGTTGACAACCGAACCTTGGAAAAAGACGAATAAAACAAAGCCCCGCACTAAGCGGGGCTTTCAATATGTAATCTAAATGTTTTTAGATTATTCGATGTTTTGGATCTGTTCGCGCATTTGCTCGATCAGAACTTTCAGTTCAACACCCGACGCAGTGATGTCGGTGCTGATCGATTTAGAAGCGAGCGTGTTTGACTCACGGTTGAATTCTTGCATCATGAAATCCAGACGACGACCGACTGCGCCACCTTTTTTCAGGATGTTGGTCGTTTCTTTCACGTGAGAATCCAGACGATCCAGCTCTTCTGCAACGTCCGACTTTTGCGCTAGCAAGATAAGCTCTTGTTCTACACGAGAAGCATCCAGTTCAATTTTCGCATCTTCAAATTTTGAGAATAGACGTTCACGTTGCCATTCTAGGATTTCAGGCATGCGAGCACGAACTTTCACCACTTCTGCGGTAATCGCGTCTAGGCGTTGTTCGATCAGCGCTTTCATGTTGTCGCCTTCACGGCCACGCGCTTCAATAAATTCACTAATTGCTTCATCAAATGCAGCAAGCAGTTCTTTGTTGACCTCATCCATGTTTTGCTCTGGAGTTTCCATCACACCAGGCCATTGCATGACTTGAAATGGATTGATGCGGCTAAGCTCACCAGTCATGTGCATAACTTGTTCAGCAGCTTTAATCACTTGGGTTGCCAACGCTTCATTGATGCTAAGCTCGGCTTTTGCTGCAGGGTTCGCTTCGAAACGAAGGCTACATTCCACTTTTCCTCGCGCTAGACGTTTACGAAAACGTTCGCGTAGAACTGGTTCTAAAGCTCGGAATTGTTCTGGCATGCGGAAATAGGTTTCTAGGTAACGCTGGTTTACACTGCGGATTTCCCATACCGCTGAGCCCCAATCGCCTTTTACTTCTTTGCGCGCATACGCAGTCATACTGTAAATCATCGAATTTTCCTGTCTTCATTTTTTGAAAATTACCTAGAGAGTGTATCACGGAG
>NZ_JAWOTP010000078.1:0-1711 GCF_033338935.1 Vibrio sp. Vb0598
GGCTCTGTTGAGCGGTTGTGAGCAAAGGCCATCATGTTGATGGCCTTTTTATTTGTCTCAATATTTCCAATCTAGCGGAATACTTTGGTGAATATCTTCAAGCAGTACGGATAAGCGAAGAGGATGACGCCCTGCTGGTGTATAACAGTTGATCGTTATTGGCTCTGAAAGCCAGCCTTCAAGGCATGGGGTGATACGGCCGGGGTGATGTTTCTCATACCCTTGTGCAGTCCAAGTTGGCAAGAGACCAATGCCGTGTCCGTTGGCGATACTATCGATCTGCATAGCAATGTTGTCGCTATAGAGTCGGCTGACAAATGGTTCTAGAAAAAACTCCCCTTGTTCTGGGTGCGAGAGTAGCAAACCATTCTCTTGTATCGACCCAAAATCTATCCACGGATGTTTGTTTAGTTCTCTCGGGTGGTGGATGGGGCCATGTTTTTCGATGTAGTTTGGCGACGCGAATGGGGTGTAACGAAATACGCCAAGCGTTTCTTTGCGCCAATCCAGCCCTTTGTGTTCACCTAGCCAGATAAACAAATCTGGATCGTGGTGTGTATCGGAAAAATCACTGGTGAGCTGGACTCTGACGTCAGGGTTCTCCGCCAGAAATTCATTGAGCACATCGCCTAACCAACTGCGAACTAACGCTGCGTGGCAAACGATATGTAGAGAGCCTGATACTTGATTATTTAAGCCTTGAAGCGCCTCATAACTTTCCTCGCTGAGCTCTAAGATCTGGCGGCTGTAGTCGGCAAAAATCTCCCCTGCGCGTGTCAGAATCAAGCGGTTGCCTTGTCGAGTCGTTAGCGCTTGGCCAAAGTCGGCTTCTAATTGCGCTAAGCGGCGGCTCACGGTGGATTTCGGCTGATTCAGTGCTTTGGCGGCTGCGGTCAAACTTTTGTGTTGGTTAAGCGCATCAAAAGCACGAATTGATGCTAAGTCGTGCATATCTTACTCCTTACTGCGTTATGTACGGATTCCATATATGGGAAGAACCGTTCCATAACTCTCACTATGCATCTCATTCTATTTATGAATAATTCCACTTCGAAAATAATAATCATTATCAATTATGGAGATGTAGATGTCCACTCTTAGACTGCCAGTGCTAACTGCAACTGGTGTTTTAGCCTTCGTCAGTGTCCCTCATGTATTTGCTAACGACTCAGTTTCTAAAATGGAAACCGTCGTGGTGACAGCGTCAAGTTATGAGCAATCCCAAGCGGATGCGCCTGCAAGTATTAGTGTTATCTCGCGAGAAGAATTGGACTCGCGCTACTACCGCGACGTGACTGATGCACTGAAAAGTGTGCCGGGTGTTGTTGTGACTGGTGGTGGTGATACAACCGATATCAGCATTCGTGGTATGGGCTCTAAGTACACGTTAATTCTTGTGGATGGTAAGCGCCAAAGTACTCGCGAAACTCGCCCAAATAGCGATGGCCCTGGTATTGAACAAGGTTGGTTGCCACCACTTCAAGCCATTGAGCGAATCGAAGTGATCCGTGGCCCGATGTCGACACTATATGGTTCCGATGCGATTGGTGGTGTGATTAACGTGATCACCCGTAAAGATGCGCTTGAGTGGACAGGTAATGTGCAGCTGGGGACGGTTATCCAAGAAAACAGCCGTTCTGGTGGTGAACAGAGTGCAAACTTCTTTGTAAATGGCCCTCTTGCAGAAAACTTGTTGCTACAGGGTTATGGT
>NZ_JAWOTP010000079.1:0-1693 GCF_033338935.1 Vibrio sp. Vb0598
TTTTGACCTTGACCAGCAAAACTAAAACCAGCCACGGTAAACACGGATCTCACGTTGTCTTTTTCTTCTTCCAAGAAATAGCTACGCACTTTATCGAGTGTTTTTTCTGTCTGCTCTTGAGTCGAGTTCGGCGGCAAAATTGCCATCGAGAACACCGTACCTTGGTCTTCATCTGGTAGGAAAGACGTCGGCAGATTCATAAATAACCAACCCGCACCAGCGCTCATTGCCACAAACACCAACAACATGCGCCCAGTGCGTTTTAGCAACTTGGCTACACCAGCCTCATAACCTGCGGTCATCGAATCAAATTTACGGTTAAACCAACCGAAGAAGCCTTTTTTATCCGTAAATTCAGCGTCACCTTTTTTCAGTAACGTAGCACACAGCGCTGGTGTCAGGATGATCGCAACCATCACTGACAACGTCATCGCAGCAACGATGGTGATCGAGAACTGGCGGTAAATTACCCCGGTCGAACCTGACATAAATGCCATCGGGACGAATACTGCCGATAAGGTCAAACCAACACCAATCAACGCGCCAGTGATCTGCCCCATCGATTTCTTAGTTGCTTCTTTTGGATCGAGCCCGTCTTCGTGCATCACACGCTCAACGTTTTCTACCACAACGATGGCGTCATCCACCAGCAAACCAATCGCCAGAACCATCGCAAACATCGTCAGGGTATTCACGCTGAAACCTGTCGCGTAAAGAATGGCAAACGTACCCAAGAGTACAACCGGAACAGCAATCGTCGGGATGATCGTTGCACGGAAGTTCTGTAAGAACAGGTACATAATCAAGAACACCAATACAATCGCTTCCAGTAGCGTTTTCACTACTTCTTGAATCGATGCTTCTACAAACGGTGTTGTCTCAAATGGATAAGCGACTTTCAGACCATCTGGGAAGTTTTCACTTAACTCTGCTAAACGCTCTTTGACTGCAGCCGCCGTTTCCAGCGCGTTCGCACCTGTACCAAGTGAAATACCTAAACCAGACGCCGGTAAACCGTTGTACTGACCTTGAATATCGTAACTTTCTGCTCCGCGCTCAATACGAGCAACGTCTCTTAGATAAACGTTTGCACCGCTCGCATCTGATTTCAAGATGATGTTTTGGAACTCAGCCACACTGCTTAAACGACTCGCAGAAGAGATCGTCGCGTTAAGCAGTTGACCTTTCTGCGCAGGTGCTGCACCCAATTGACCAGATGACACTTGCGCATTCTGCTCACTGATCGCATTTGCAACGTCAATTGCCGTCAGGTTGAACTGAGTCAGCTTAAACGGGTCAAGCCACACACGCATCGCATATTGAGAACCAAAAGCCTGTACTTGACCCACACCCGTCACACGGCTGATTGGGTCTTGAATGTTGGTTACAACAAAGTCGGCAATGTCGTTTTGTGTAAAATCTGGATCGTCAGAATAAACCGCCACCACCATCAAAAATGAGGTGTTAGATTTGTTCACCACAATACCTTGGCTTTGCACTTCCATAGGAAGCGAAGTCAACGCCAATTGCAGTTTGTTCTGCACTTGAACCTGCGCGATATCAGGATCGGCTTCGCTATCAAAAGTCAGTGTAATGGTCGCATTGCCGAAAGCGTCACTGCTCGAAGACAAGTAACGTAGGTAATCCAGGCCTGTCATGTTTTGCTCGATAACCTGAGTGACAGAGTCCTCCA
>NZ_JAWOTP010000080.1:0-1670 GCF_033338935.1 Vibrio sp. Vb0598
CGTATTTGCCACTTGAACAACTGTGCAACGGGTGTGGCAACTCAAGATGAAACCCTTCGTAAAGAGTACTTTAAAGGCTTACCAGAAATGGTAATGAACTATTTTACTGGCCTTGCCGATGAAGTACGTGAGTTACTCGCAGAACTTGGCGTAGAGAAACTGACAGACTTAATTGGTCGTACTGATTTACTTGAAGCCGTCGAGGGATTCACTGCGAAGCAAACCAAGTTGGATCTATCAAACATCTTAGAAGCTCCTATTTCAGCCGAAGGTCATCCACTATTTTGGACGGAGCCAAACAAACCGTTTGATAAAGCCGAACTCAACCAAAAAATCGTTGATGATGCCTTGAATGCTGTCGAAAACAGCCAATCAGCAAGTTTCTTCTACAACGTCATCAACACCGACCGTTCTGTTGGCGCGCGTTTATCTGGTGAGATAGCAAAACGCTATGGCAACCAAGGTTTGGCAGCTTCGCCAATCAAAATCTATCTTGATGGTACGGCTGGCCAGTCGTTTGGTGTTTGGAATGCGGGCGGCGTAGAGCTTTACCTCACTGGTGATGCGAACGACTACGTAGGCAAAGGCATGGCAGGCGGTAAAATCGCGATTAAACCTCACCTAGGCACTGCATTTAAATGTAACGAAGCCACCATTATCGGTAACACATGTTTGTACGGCGCGACAGGAGGCAAACTGTTTGCTGCGGGTAAAGCGGGAGAGCGTTTTGGTGTTCGTAACTCTGGCACCATCGCCGTCATAGAAGGTGCTGGCCATAACGCTTGTGAATACATGACTGGCGGCATTGTGGCTATTCTTGGCGCCACAGGAGTGAACTTCGGCGCTGGTATGACGGGCGGTTTTGCTTACGTGTTGGATGAAAATCAAGACTTCCAAGGTCGTGTAAACAACGAATCGGTGGAAGCCATTTCACTGTCGGATCTATACATCCACCAAGAGCACTTGCGCGGCCTAATTGCAGAGCATCTCGAAGAGACTGGCTCTAGCCATGCAGAACATATTTTGGCGAACTTTGACGAATGGATTCCGAAGTTCTACTTGGTGAAACCTCAAGCGGCTGACTTAAACACGCTACTTGGTCACCAAAGCCGCAGCGCTGCTGAACTGCGCGTTCAAGCCCAATAAATCATGGAGGATGTTTGAATCATGAGTCAGAACGTTTACCAATTTATCGATGTTCAACGCGTAGATCCGGCGAAAAAACCAATTAAGATTCGTAAGATTGAGTTTGTTGAAATCTACGAGCCGTTCACGAAACAACAAGCAACGGCGCAAGCCGATCGCTGTTTGGATTGCGGTAACCCATATTGTGAATGGAAGTGCCCCGTCCATAACTACATTCCCCAGTGGCTAAAACTGGCGAATGAAGGCCGAATTTTAGAAGCCGTGGAACTTTCACACCAAACCAACAGCTTGCCTGAAGTGTGTGGCCGTGTGTGTCCGCAAGACCGTTTGTGTGAGGGTTCGTGCACACTAAATGATGATTTTGGTGCAGTCACGATAGGTAACATTGAAAAGTACATCACCGACAAAGCCTTTGAAATGGGCTGGAAGCCTGACATGTCCAAAGTGGAATGGACGGATAAAAAGGTGGCAATCATCGGCGCAGGCCCTGCAGGTCTGGCAGCAGCAGACATCTTAGTTCGCAA
>NZ_JAWOTP010000081.1:0-1668 GCF_033338935.1 Vibrio sp. Vb0598
TGGGATTATAAAAATTCGCGGCAAACGTTAAAAAAGTTGTGTTTATTTGCAAATTAGGGCTTGAGATTTTGTGGCGAAAATTGAACTATGGAGAAAGTTTCAAAAATATACATGGAGAGTTAATGCGATGAGAGTAGGTTTAGTTGGTTGGCGCGGCATGGTCGGTTCGGTTCTAATGCAGCGTATGGTCGAAGAAAAAGACTTTGACTTGATTGAACCAGTTTTCTACAGCACTTCTCAAGTAGGTATCCCTGCGCCTAATCTAGGAAAAGATGCAGGTATGCTTCAAGATGCCTTTGATATCGAAAGTTTAAAACAGCTTGATGCGATCATTACGTGTCAAGGTGGCAGCTACACTGAAAAAGTGTACCCAGCACTTCGTCAAGCAGGCTGGAAAGGTTACTGGATTGATGCAGCTTCAACACTGCGTATGGCGGAAGATTCGATCATCACGCTAGACCCTGTGAACCTAAAACAAATTCAACATGGTATTCATGGCGGCACGAACACCTTTGTAGGTGGTAACTGTACCGTTAGCCTGATGCTGATGGGTCTTGGTGGCCTGTTTGAAAAAGGGTTGGTGGAATGGACCAGTGCGATGACTTACCAAGCGGCTTCTGGCGCTGGCGCGCAAAACATGCGTGAGTTGATCTCTCAAATGGGCGTTATCAACGATGCAGTAAGTTCAGAACTGGCAAATCCAGCAAGCTCAATTCTTGATATTGACAAGAAAGTTGCAGACACAATGCGCAGCGCGTCATTCCCTACAGACAAGTTCGGCGTACCACTAGCTGGCTCGTTGATCCCGTGGATCGATGTGAAGCGCGATAATGGTCAGAGTAAAGAAGAGTGGAAAGCGGGTGTTGAAGCGAACAAGATCCTTGGTTCTCAAGGCGCTCCAGTTCCTATCGATGGTACATGTGTGCGTATCGGTGCGATGCGTTGTCACTCTCAAGCTTTGACTATTAAGCTTAAGCAAAATGTGCCGATGGATGAAATCGAAGAAATCATTGCAACTCACAATGACTGGGTGAAGGTGATTCCAAACGATCGTGACATCACGGCTCAAGAGCTAACGCCAGCGAAGGTTACCGGCACTATGTCAGTTCCTGTTGGTCGTCTGCGCAAGATGGCAATGGGCGATGATTTCCTAAACGCGTTCACTGTTGGTGACCAATTACTTTGGGGGGCTGCCGAGCCACTGCGTCGTACGCTTCGTATTATCCTTTCTGAAAAAGCGTAATCTGCAAAACTTCGTAAAAAGAGCTCCTATTTAGTAGGAGCTCTTTTTTTAACCTTCTATTTTAACCTTCACCTCGAACCACTCTTTTGTCCGGGTCGGCCAACTCGCTTCCACAATGTTTACAGTAGATAGCGTCCGAGTCATGTCCAGCTTGAGAGCAATTAGGGCACTTCACCAGTACTTTGTGGGATTGCATCTCTTGATGTAGCTCAGCTGTAAATATCCCTGTCGGAACCGCGAGAATCGAGTAACCCAAGAGCATGGTTATAGATGCCAGCGCTTTACCTAAGTTAGTTTGCGGAACCAAATCTCCATATCCCACGGTGGTTATGGTCACAATAGCCCAATAAATACTTTTCGGAATACTGGTAAACCCGTTTTCTGGCCCTTCAACAATAAAAATCAATGAACCGAAAATCGTGACC
>NZ_JAWOTP010000082.1:0-1660 GCF_033338935.1 Vibrio sp. Vb0598
GTAAAATCTTAGAGCCATTGATTATCGTTTTTTTAGGTATCGTTGTCGGTGGCTTGGTCACAGCAATGTACTTGCCAATCTTTAACTTAATGAGTGTATTGGGCTAGAATGAGCCGTTAATCCCTTCAAAACAGCATGTTGCTGATTTGACTTATCGCTCAAGAGACAAATATGGAAGTGTTGCAGTACTACCCTTGGCTATTCGTTGTGTTTGCCAGTATCTTCGGTTTAATTGTGGGTAGTTTTCTTAATGTGGTCATTTATCGGCTACCTAAAATCATGGAATTAGAATGGCGCCGTGAATGCGCCGAATCATTCCCTGAATATAAGATTAAGCCACCTCAAGAAGTTTTGACATTGAGCGTGCCTCGCTCTTCGTGCCAAAACTGCGCGACGCCAATTCGTATTCGAGACAATATTCCAGTAATCAGCTGGCTATTGTTAAAAGGAAAATGCCATCATTGTCATACCGCAATTAGTCCTCGCTATCCGCTGATAGAATTACTCACTGCTGCGTGCGCTGGTTTTGTGGCTTATCATTTCGGCTTTAGCTACTTTACGGTTGCGTTAATCTTTTTCACATTTGTCTTAATAGCCGCGACTTTTATCGATCTCGATACTATGCTGCTACCGGACCAATTAACATTACCATTAACTTGGGCTGGCATTGCGTTAGCATTAACAGAAATAAGCCCTGTTAGTCTACAAGACGCCGTAATTGGTGCGATTGCCGGTTATTTGTGTCTTTGGTCAGTATATTGGGGTTTCAAACTGCTTACTGGTAAAGAAGGCATGGGTTACGGTGATTTTAAATTGCTGGCTGCCCTTGGCGCTTGGCTAGGATGGCAATCATTACCAATGATCATCCTACTTTCTTCCGTCGTCGGTGTGATATTCGGGCTCGTTCAGTTACGACTACAAAAACAAGGTATAGAGAGAGCTTTCCCTTTCGGCCCATATTTAGCGATTGCAGGATGGGTAAGCTTAATCTGGGGCGATCAAATTCTAAGTTGGTACTTCACGTCAATTTTAGGGGTGTAAATGGCTTTGGTAATAGGCTTAACGGGTGGTATCGCCAGCGGTAAAACTACCGTAGCGAATCTGTTCAAGCAGCAGTTTAAAATTGATATTGTCGATGCAGATATTGTCGCACGAGAAGTCGTCGAACCTGGAACTCCCGGGTTAAATGCAATCATTCAACATTTTGGTCAAGACATTACGCATGACGACAACACCGTAGATCGTGCCAAGTTACGCGAAAAAATCTTTTCTAATCCAGAAGAAAAAGCTTGGCTCAATGCATTGTTACATCCGATCATTCGAGAAAAAATGGTAGAAGACCTTCAACAGGTCACGTCGGATTATGCGTTATTGGTCGTGCCATTGCTCGTTGAAAACAACCTCGATAGTTTGTGCGATCGTGTCCTCGTTGTAGATGTAGAACCTGAAACTCAAATTTCTCGCACCGTTAAACGCGACAACGTAAGTGAAGAGCAAGCACATGCGATTCTCGCCTCTCAAGCTTCGAGACAGCAGAGACTCGATATCGCTGACGATGTGGTTAAAAACAATCCAAATGACCCAGATCTTTTGCTTCAAATCACAGATTTGCACGAAAAGTACCTAGCCATGTGTAAGAAAAATCTGCGAAAATAGGAAT
>NZ_JAWOTP010000083.1:0-1657 GCF_033338935.1 Vibrio sp. Vb0598
TGGTCAGAAACATAAATCAACGCAGTGTTGTATTTGTCTTCTAACGTTTTAAGTTTGTTGATGGTTTGTTCCAAGACAAAGTCTGTGTAACGAATGGTATTGTCGTAGGTATTTACGATCTCTTCGACGCTGCAGTTTTCAATGTCTGCACGTGGGCAATCCGGTTGGAAAAACGCTTTCTCTTTCGGGTAACGTTGGAAGTAAGTTGGGCCATGGCTGCCAATAAGGTGCATGGCTACAACTCGGTTACCGTTCATGTTCGACACTTCTTGGTCAAAGTCACTCAGTAGTGCCATGTCGTAACAAGTTTGACCGTTGCACAGTGCGTTTTGTTGCTTTCTGTCTACTTCGATTTTTTTGATCTTATGCGCGACTTCTTTATCGCCACCGTCGTTTTCTTTCCACAGTAGGTCGATACCTGCACGTTGCATGATATCTAACGCGTTGTCTTGGTTATCAGCTTGTTTACGGTCAAATTGATTGCGCGTTAACTGAGAAAACATGCATGGTACAGATACCGCTGTCGCAGTGCCGCATGACGCTACATCTTTAAAAGAAATCACATCTAATTGGCTAGTGTAGGTGTTAGTTTCACGCTCGTAACCATTCAGTTGATAGTTTTGAGTACGTGCGGTTTCACCTACTACAAAAACGAGTAACGTCGGTTTGTCCTGCGCTTGCTGTAAAGCGGTCGAAGATTGCTGTGCATCAGTACCGATTTCACGATATGGCTGTGGCGTAGTTAAGTAATTTTCTTTTACGTAACTTGTCGCGCTGTAGACATATTGCGTTGGGATGATCATTTTTTTCAGGTAGCTGTTATTGCGACCCACAGATGCGTAATCTTGATAGTACAACCCCGCAATCACGGCAATAACTGCTAACGAAGCGAGCATCGCGACCAGTTTTGTAAGCACAAAGCGTAGCCATTGTCCGCGTTGTGGTTGCAGCTTTACTTTGAACACAATCAGGGCAGGAATCACACCCATTAACGTCGTCCAAACGACCGAATACGTGCTGAGATAAGAGCTTGCTTCACTCGAGTCGGTCTCGACGATGTTGGCGATCATCCCAGAGTCAAACAGCGTTCCGTAGTTATAGCCTGCGTAGCTTACTAAGCTAGAGACCACTAGCAGCAAGATAAAGAACGGCTTTCCAACCCATGGCCAGCTAAATAGGTTGAATAAGAAATTAAGCGCGGCAAAAAAGAAAATCGGAATAGTGATAATGAAACCGATTTTGACTTCGTCTAACTTAGAGAAAATCCCAATGAGTTCTTTATAGATTGGGATGTTCACCACGAGAGCGAAATACAGCGCGAGTAGAACAGTAAAGGCAACGTATGGGATACCTTTCTTTGGAGAATCAACAGTCTTCATAAGTTACTTTCTTGAATAAAACTAAAGCAAGAACGACGCCCAAACAAATAGGGCAAGAAATAGCGCAACAAATACTGCTGCAGAGCCAATGTCTTTGGCTCGACCACTGAGTTCATGCCAGTCATCGCTGACACGGTCGACAACCGCTTCTACGGCGGAATTAATAAGTTCGACGATTAAAATCAGCAATAGACTGCTGATCATCAATACACGTTCAAGCGTGGTAACTGGCAGAAAAAATGCGCTGATAGAAAGAACCAAAGTCAGTACGAGTTCTG
>NZ_JAWOTP010000084.1:0-1649 GCF_033338935.1 Vibrio sp. Vb0598
AAAAACCCTCGAGAGATTGGCGTCGCCCGAGGGTTTAAAATCTGTTCTTACTTTGATTTTCACCTCCGGGAGTTTCCTGCCTCCCGGGTATGCGTACATCTCCCGAAAGACTAGGCTGGGTGATGATGGTGATGAATGTTCATTACAAAATTACGCATACTTATTTAAGACTTTAGTTAGTTGCTTCGTTAGTAACCACACTAACCAAGGATTCTTAATTTTTCAATACCGAAATTGAACTTTTCTTAACTATTTTTTCAAGTCTATGTTTTTTAAGTGTTTATTTTTAGTTTCATTGCGATAGAGTGCAAGAAATGAAGTTGCTATACAACGATTTTCCTAGCAAAAAAAGTCCCTAGTATAAATTTTCCCCGAAACAAACATTTAGACTTTACCACCCACAGTAATTAACAAACTTCTCAATAAAGAGACATTTACTCACGATTGAGACGGCTAATTCAAAACTATTATTTCAGTGGGGCAAAAATAGTGATTAATGATGAAACTGCGAAAAGGTAGTACCAAACAAACGGTGCAATTCAGCGAGGCGGAGCTATATCCTCTGATTGGGAATAGTGCTTGTATCCACGAGCTTCGAAATGCCATTAAAAAGTACGCGCAATGTGACGCGGAAGTACTCATACAAGGTGAAACTGGTGTGGGTAAAGGGTTGTGTGCTCGACTCATCCATCAGTTATCTAGTCGACGCTCATCACCCTTTGTAGAGGTTAACTGCGGTGCGATTCCAAGTGGCTTGATTGCTTCCGAACTTTTTGGCCACGAAAAAGGTGCATTTACAGGTGCCATTTCTGACCGGATTGGTTTTATTCAAAAAGCACACAAAGGCACTTTATTTCTCGATGAGATTGGAGATATGCCTTCGGATCTTCAAATACATCTCCTTCACTTTTTAGAAAGCAAACAAATACACAAAGTAGGTGCGGATAAATTTATCGATGTTGATTGTCGTGTGATTGCCGCCAGCCACGTGGATTTAAAAAGCGAAGTCGTACAAGGAGAATTTAGGGAGGATCTATTTTATCGACTCAATATATTACCGCTAACCATTCCTCCACTTCGAAAAAGAGGCAAAGACATTTTGATGCTGTCTGAGCACTTTTTAACAGATTTATCTCATGGTCAAGTACACAACATGTCCGAAGAAGTGAAAGCAAAACTGCTTAAACATCGTTGGCCTGGAAATGTGCGTGAGCTGCGTAATGTGATTCAGCGAGCAATTGTCATGTGTGAAGACAATACCCTACTCGTTGCTGATTTAGGGCTTGAGAACAGTGAAAGGCAATTACTCCCTTCTGTTGATCAAATTGACCTCGACTATTTGTTACAGGCCATCGAAGAAAATAAACACAATATGAGCGCAGCCGCACGCCATCTAGGTATTTCTAGAACAACACTTTATCGGCTGATTAAGAAGTACAATATCAACATCTGACAATGTGTACATGTGTAACGCAACACAGTGTAACAACGAAATCACGGCATATCATTTACTTAGCTTTTTCATATAAAACACGTCATGTAAGGCTCTTTTAAATCAATAAGTTAAAATAGGCATACTCTTTGCCTTTGTATCCTGTGTCGTCACTCATGATGACACAGGAGCAAAAAATGAATATCAACAGGTTTTT
>NZ_JAWOTP010000085.1:0-1643 GCF_033338935.1 Vibrio sp. Vb0598
CGCGCCTACAGAGCGCGATGAAAATCGTCTACGAAGGCGGTCCGGACGCGGCATTCGAGCGAGGCCTGGCTCTCATCATCGGCGGTCTTGAATTGATTTGGACAAAAAACCAAGCATAGCAAAACAAAAAAATTAAGCTCGGAACCGCACAACGACACCCTGTTGTTGTGCGGTTCGAGTACCCAAGCGAAGCGCGGGAGCACTTTAAAAAACACTGACGCGCTTCGCTTGTCGGCTTCACGCATGGATAACTATTCGCAAGCGAAAGTTACCCACACGCGAACCATGAAATAAAAAGTCTAAGGCTCCATATGTTGAATATGAGCTAACACTCTTTCTAACTCAGTGAGCGCATAATTAATGGCCATGATGTTCTGGGGTAACGTTTCATTGTCACGTTGACGCTCGAGAACCTTGATCCGAGATTGGATAATTTCAACAGCAGAATTCATAACAGACACCTCAAGAAGATGAAAGAGCAATGCAGCCGCAAGCAGGCGAACTGCCCTTTCGGCTGCGCCGACCCCTACCCATTTCGACTCGATTTTGAGTGATTTGGATATCGTCTATGGTCGCTTTCCGTGGAGTTTTTTCTCTTACCCTTTCGGGCTGCCCTGCGCTGTGTGTAAAGGCTTTCGCCCCCCGTCCGAGTCACACAACACTAATCAGTTATTCCTTTTCCGCTTGTCCCCTCTAGCAGCTACAAGGGGCGGTATTATCGAGCTTTTCGCTTAGTTCTGATTAGTGCCTTTACCTGCCACCTTTCGGACTTCCCTTGGTCGGTGGCTGATGCGCGTCGTTCTGTCCAAAACATCTTGATCCAAACAGAGTGCAGGAATACTTGAAGTGCTTTTACGATATGAGCTATCATGAAAGGACTTACCGACCGCGAAATCGTAAGTATTTCCGAAAAAACCACCTTGCAGGGTGGTTTTTTCACATCTGGGGTTTATGTTATTACAACGATCCCACTCCAACAAGCGAAGATCGCTATATTGATTTCTATTGTCTAAATTCTGGGGCGCATTATTGGTCATATGTTAAATAGCCAACTTAGCCACTAAAAACGCCCATCTGACGCCCTCAGAAGCGCTAGGAGCGTTTTTTAACACTTTAGATAGGCAGAATACCCCTAAATCGATTTGAAAGTTTGTGACACTTTAGAGGCGATTTACAGGGCAAAAACTCACGAACTGGTTTGAAACCAAAAATCCTCCTTACACGCCATTTTCCTAACTTTGGGTACCTTCACGATGACAGAGACAAACCACAACGTTCTACCTTTCCAATCTCGATACCAAAAAGACATCGAGGAAATCAAAAACGAAGTACGCATGCTCGAAGCGGCTGGCCACTTTTCTGAATATCCCCACTCAACCACTGAAGCCAAACTCTTACCGATGAACCCCAACAGGGGGGAGCCGCAAGCGTAGAACGTCCCAAGACGTTCAGGGGAGCCCACGACCCGATAGCGCAGTGGGGGGCTTGCCCCGCGCGTCTAGGCAAAATGAGCGAGCGAATGTGCCTTGACCCACCGCGTTGATAGCGAGCGTTCAGCGAGTCCAACGGAGGCGACCTGGAACACATCCGCCAGGTGTGTGGAAAAAAGCCCTAGCAAGGCGGTGGGTCAAGGCGTAGCCGCA
>NZ_JAWOTP010000086.1:0-1639 GCF_033338935.1 Vibrio sp. Vb0598
CAATGTGATCAAGCAATCATCAATGTTGATGACGAAGTTGGCGCTGCGTGGGCGAAACAACTGACGAATGCGATTGCCGTTTCTCTTGCTCCTACAACTGAGTTTGAACACGCGCTGTGGGCGAGCCAAGTGGCTTATGCTGAATCCGGTATTACGATTCGTTTTGATGGTCAGTTTGGCGAAGGTACGCTGCATGCGCCGTTGATTGGTGAATTCAACGCAGCCAACTTAATGCTGGCATTTGCGACCTTATTGAGCCTTGGTTTTGATAAGAGCGATTTGCTAGCGACGGCTGCTCAATTGCAGCCGGTGTTAGGCCGAATGGAGCTATTCCAAGCTGAAAATCGCGCCAAAGTTGTGGTCGATTACGCTCACACGCCTGATGCGCTTGAAAAAGCATTACAAGCACTGCGCGTGCATTGTGACGGACAGCTTTGGGCTATTTTCGGTTGTGGTGGCGATCGCGATGCGGGCAAGCGTCCGATGATGGCAGAAATCGCTGAGCGTTTGGGTGACAAAGTCGTCTTGACCGATGATAACCCGCGCAGTGAAGACCCTGTATTAATCGTCAAAGATATGCTTGCTGGCCTATCCAAACCAGCAGAAGCGATTGTCCAGCATGATCGCTTTAAAGCGCTTTCTTACGCGTTAGAAAACGCTGCGCCTCAAGACATTATCTTGCTGGCAGGTAAGGGCCACGAAGACTACCAAATTCGTAATGACGAAACGATTCATTATTCCGACCGCGAATCCGCAATGCAGCTTTTAGGATTATCTTCATGATCAAGGTTACTTTATCTCAAATTGCAGAAATCACTGGCGGAGCGTTATTCGGTAACGATCTGACTATCGACGCAGTGTCCACTGACACGCGAACGATCGACAATGGTGCGCTGTTTGTTGCGCTTGTCGGTGAACGATTCGATGCTCATAATTTTTGTCAGCAAGCATTTGAAGCGGGGGCTGGTGCCTTATTGGTTGAAAAGCGTCTTGATGTGAATGCGCCGCAAGTTGTGGTATCGGATACCAAAATCGCACTGGGCGAGTTAGCTTCTTGGGTGCACCATTCTTGCCAAACGCCTACCGTTGCGATAACTGGCAGTTGTGGAAAGACCACGGTGAAAGAGATGGTTGCCAGCATTCTTCAGCAAAAAGGCAACGTGTTGTTCACGGCAGGTAACTTCAATAATGATATTGGTGTTCCGCTGACCTTGCTGCGTTCTCAGCAAGATGACGATTACGCGGTGATTGAGCTAGGCGCAAACCATATTGGTGAAATTGCTTACACTACGCAGCTTGTGAAACCGGATATCGCGCTGGTAAACAATGTTGCGGCGGCGCATTTGGAAGGCTTTGGTTCTATTGAGGGTGTAAAGCAAGCCAAAGGTGAAATCTATCAAGGGTTACAGGCTGGTGGCATTGCCATCGTCAATCTCGATAGTAACGGTGACGCGCTGTGGCAATCGGTTCTTGCAGATAAAAAAGTGATCACTTTCTCGCATAATAATTCGCAAGCGGACTTTTACGCATCGAACGTGACAATGAATGAGGAAGGTAAAGCGAGCTTTACTTTGCATATTTCATCAGATTCGCGAGAAATTGAACTGTCACTTGGTATTATTGGTCAACATAACGTTGC
>NZ_JAWOTP010000087.1:0-1599 GCF_033338935.1 Vibrio sp. Vb0598
GAACCGATTGCACTCTTAAATATAAAAACCATTATGAATCAATGAAATATATATCGAAAATAGAAAATGAGCGCAAAACTGTTCTCACTCAACTGCTATTAGTTTTTTTACTGACCACATTTCAAAGCCTTACCTTAAGACAACAACAAAGAATAACAATTAACAAACAAAATAAAAACATTAATCACATTGCACACCAAGTGCTGATGAATCCCCTAATGATTTTTATCAAAATCATTAAGTTAAGGTAGATACACATCTTGTCATATGATCAAATGGTTTCGCCAAAAATCAATAATCAGACAACAAAATGTGCGAACTCGATATTTTACACGACTCTCTTTACCAATTCTGCCCCGAATTACACTTAAAACGACTCAACAGCTTAACGTTGGCTTGCCACGCCTTACTTGACTGTAAAACTCTCACTCTTACCGAACTTGGCCGTAACCTGCCAACCAAAGCGAGAACAAAACATAACATCAAACGAATCGACCGATTGTTAGGTAATCGTCACCTCCACAAAGAGCGACTCGCTGTATACCGTTGGCATGCTAGCTTTATCTGTTCGGGCAATACGATGCCCATTGTACTTGTTGACTGGTCTGATATCCGTGAGCAAAAACGGCTTATGGTATTGCGAGCTTCAGTCGCACTACACGGTCGTTCTGTTACTCTTTATGAGAAAGCGTTCCCGCTTTCAGAGCAATGTTCAAAGAAAGCTCATGACCAATTTCTAGCCGACCTTGCGAGCATTCTACCGAGTAACACCACACCGCTCATTGTCAGTGATGCTGGCTTTAAAGTGCCATGGTATAAATCCGTTGAGAAGCTGGGTTGGTACTGGTTAAGTCGAGTAAGAGGAAAAGTACAATATGCAGACCTAGGAGCGGAAAACTGGAAACCTATCAGCAACTTACATGATATGTCATCTAGTCACTCAAAGACTTTAGGCTATAAGAGGCTGACTAAAAGCAATCCAATCTCATGCCAAATTCTATTGTATAAATCTCGCTCTAAAGGCCGAAAAAATCAGCGCTCGACACGGACTCATTGTCACCACCCGTCACCTAAAATCTACTCAGCGTCGGCAAAGGAGCCATGGATTCTAGCAACTAACTTACCTGTTGAAATTCGAACACCCAAACAACTTGTTAATATCTATTCGAAGCGAATGCAGATTGAAGAAACCTTCCGAGACTTGAAAAGTCCTGCCTACGGACTAGGCCTACGCCATAGCCGAACGAGCAGCTCAGAGCGTTTTGATATCATGCTGCTAATCGCCCTGATGCTTCAACTAACATGTTGGCTTGCGGGCGTTCATGCTCAGAAACAAGGTTGGGACAAGCACTTCCAGGCTAACACAGTCAGAAATCGAAACGTACTCTCAACAGTTCGCTTAGGCATGGAAGTTTTGCGGCATTCTGGCTACACAATAACAAGGGAAGACTCACTCGTGGCTGCAACCCTGCTTACTCAAAATCTATTCACACATGGTTACGTTTTGGGGAAATTATGAGGGGATCTCTCAGTCCTTAGCCTTTAAGGCTTAAGTTTAGACAGTTACACAGAATTCAGGACACTCTCACTCTGATACTT
>NZ_JAWOTP010000088.1:0-1591 GCF_033338935.1 Vibrio sp. Vb0598
GAAAATTTAAGGAATGGTTCGGCCATGGCATCCATTGAGTCAAGTAATGCACCGTCGCCATTGAACATCGCTTCTAAGCCTGCGCTATTGTTTTTTTGTGCCTCTGCAAATTTTTCTTGGTCCACTTTCAATTTGCCATGGCGATCCAACGTTACGCCTATTTCGCTTAAGCGCATGCCGCCGTGCTCGCCTCGGACAAGGCTTGATAGTTGGCTTTCAATTGAGCGCATGGTTGGGTCGCTAGCTAGCACACCGCGTTTTTTATCTTCACTGCCGATTTGTGTGTGTTCATCAATTGTAGATATCAATGTGTTGTAGGCGTCTACGAACTTATTGAGCTGCTCTTTGGTTGCTTCGTCATCAGCGCCGATACCTAAACCAATCGCGGTTTCTCCAGAGGTCTGAGCCTTGGTTACAGTAATGTCTACGCCATCGATAACACCTTCAAACGTATTGCTCGAGTTAGTGAGTTTTAGACCAGTTTTCTCTGCACCCAACCAGATCACTGCATCTTGGGGGGCACTGATTTGACTAAGGTTTGTGAATGCATCTTCAAACCACGCTTGGCCTGTGCTCGTTGCGGACACGTTGATTTGGTTAGCGACGCCGGTTTCAGTGCTTGAAAGCATGAAGTGAGTCTGACCATTTGAGCGTACCAAGGTTGCGTTTACACCTGGGTTGTCACTGTTGTTATTGATCGCTTTCGTTAGGTCACTCACCGTCGCTACGCCATCGCCGTCGGTATCGACGGTTGATAGATCAATCGTCATTGTTTTACCGTTGACGGTGAACTCAAGATTTCCTGTTTTTGGGATTTCAGTGGTTGCGTCTAGATCTGCTGGCATTCCAGTAGAAACTTGGTGTGACGTTGCTACTTGCTCGACGAATATCTGATAACTACCCGATAGAGCCTTAGCGTCTGCATTTGCAGTAAAGTAGCCTTCTTGAGAGATGGAGGTGGAGTTTTTAATGATGCTGTTTGTGCTGCTGTTCATTTCGTTGAGCGCAGTGCGGAACTCGCGCATGGCACTCTCAACTTTACCCAGAGCAGATAGCTGAGATTGATACGTATTGGTTTGCAGTTGGTAGCGTTGTTTAAAAGGTTGAACTTCTATCTGCGCCAATTGGGCTGCAAAGGTTGCTGGATCTATTGAACTCACGAGCTTACTCCCTCTCTCATTGGTAATTGGCGTAACTCTATGCCTTGAAAATATGTCTTATCGCAAGATACGTGCCTAACTTAAATATTCTTTTAAAACATTGACTTGCGATACTATTTAAATTTGAGAGGAAGTAGATTTTCCACCTTATGTGTTCCGCCTTCCTCTCGAAAACATCTAGTGTTTCCCTATAAGACAAGGCGACTAAAAAGCTGAAAATATTTAATTCATTTTAGGAATGTGACGTGTTGATTAAGCCGTTAATAAAGCGCTGCTTTAGGTGTTTCCTGCTATGTAAATAGGACTATTCCTACAGAGGAAGTACATCGATTTTTGGTATCTTTTAACTCGGCATATTTTGGTGTTTTAGCGCACCTTACCAACGTCAGGCTATCACTTAGAAAAGAACGACAGAAATGAATGAATTTGTT
>NZ_JAWOTP010000089.1:0-1590 GCF_033338935.1 Vibrio sp. Vb0598
AACTGGCATTTACCGTTAACGGTATAAAAGAAGAGACAGCGATCATGGTGCTATGATCGCTGTTTTTTTGAGCATGCTCGAAGCTGGTAGCGAATTTCTCATGTACACTTATTGAAAGTAGGTGTTAAGGAGAGACGCTATGATGATCGAAAGAATTCGACGCGAACACGGCTACATGGTTCGCCTGCTGGCCATATTGCGCCATAAACTCAACGAAATAAAAGAAGAAAACGCCATTAATTACTCGCTAGTAAGCGAGATTGTTGACTACCTCTCAAACCATTCGGAAAAAATTCATCATCCGAAAGAAGATATTCTCTACCATCATTTCCTCAAGCATTACGGTAAGCAACAAACCATGGAAAACTTGGAGAAAGAGCACCAAGAGCTCGCCGAGAAGACCAAAGAGTTTTCGATGCTCATTGAGATGATTTTGCAAGATGCGGTTGTTCCTCAAGACATCTTTATTGCTCAGCTAGAAGATTTCATTGAGTCGCAAAAGCGTCACCTTGAGCTCGAAGAGAGAAAAATCCTGCCATTAATTGAAGAGCTTTTTACTACTGAAGACTGGCAACACGTTGAAAGTCTGTGGACAGAGAGCGAAGACGACCCCGTATTTGGTGACACGATTGCGGATCGCTACAAACAGCTTGCCGAGCGCGTTCGTCAAAGCGATATGGAGTTTGTTTAACTCACTCAAAGCCCGAGTATCTATAAATCTTGCTCGGGTTTATTTGTGGTAATTCTTATTCTTTGAGAATTGAATGGAAATTCAACATAACCAATTCTCGATAAAAAGAACGGCTAATTCTCATTGAGTAAGAATTCCGTCCACGTAAACATTTAGACGTAGAGAATCAGAACATGTAACCCTTCTCTATACAAAAACAAAAGGCACCGTTAGGGGGCCTTTTGTTCAAATTAGAGTTTGATGTCGTCTAAGCTGTAGTCGTTGCAAACATCAAGTTCACGTAGTTCTTTAAGTAAGTTACGTCTGTCGTTCATCTCTTCTATTTCACGCCACTTTCTTTTTACTGGTTTAGCGCGAGATCTTGTTGTTGAGGTAGTATCCAGATTGAAAATCTCATCTAGTTGAAAGCCTTCCATAAGCCACCTTTACCCTTCTTTATCTAAACTGTTGTAACCAGTCCTTGTGGAGTTTTTTAAGTACCACAATAGGTGTGAGAATAACCATGATATATTTCGCATTTGTGTCGGTAACATGACAGTTTCGTGCAAAAGTTCTCTCAAAATCACATTTTGCTTCGTGAACGATTGAATAAAAAATGTACAAACGAGAAAGGGAAAACGATTAAATGAAGAGATTTTCAATGTTAATTTGATGCGTTCAATTAGAGTACTAAGCAAAGGTTGAAGTTGCATAAAATGTGTTTGATGAAATAGTGTTCGATTACCTCTCTGGCGGCAAAGATAAATTTATGTAACACCTTGTGAATACTAGCTTGGTTCGTTTTTTATGGAGTGCTGTTCTATTAATGTCGGTGTAATTATTTATGTTGGATGTTGGTAATTGAAATGTTGCGCGTTTGGGGTGTTAAGTCCTCTTTTTATGTTATTTTTTGGTGACTT